>NZ_MUFO01000002.1:0-97559 GCF_001995345.1 Salinivibrio sp. IB872
CCCATCTCAGCAGCCAAAGCAGCTTCGGTGATCTGTTTAATCAACGGCGTTAGCAGTCCATCTTTCCCGTTGAGGCCCTGTCCAGATTGCAGTGCCTTAGCAAAAGCTTGAATATCAATTTCGTATTTGTCGGACATTGATGTATCACTCCCTGTTGAGGGTTAACTATAGGAGTGACACAGACTTTTGAACACTACCAACGATTGTGGGCTCATAAATAGCTTTTAGCTTGGCCGTTAGAGATAGGAGGAATTAATGCGAGGAGTACCCAATCCTCAGATGCTTGCTTTTGTGTTGTTTGCAACAAACTATGTATCATAAGCGATAATTGGTTTATGTGATCTTTATTCTAAATGTTCTCTAGTTGACTGTTTTTTGTCTAAAAAATGGCAATCTTTCTTGCGCGCTGTTACATTAGCGCGCGCTTGCCATGTCGGATAAAAATTATCCGGCGCTGTGAACCCGCGACGCGCTGGATGGGCTCGCGGTACCCTAGGGACGGGGTGACGGCTGTTCACTATCGCTACCTTGGTGACGAGGTAGTTTGGAATTAACCTGTCGTTGCTTTGAGAGCCGTTCCCATGCAGTTATCACTAAAACAAAAATTAATTGGGGCATGCTTATCTGCTGTATTGCTGATGGCCGCCTTTCTCACCTGGCTTGCTGTAAGCCAAATTCAAGCCCAAACCCAGTCGAGCATCTATAGCCGCGTCAGTGGTATCGCCGATGCGGCGACCGAATCGATCAGCGGTTGGGTGCAAATCCGTGCTGATATCACCAGTGCCTTTACAGATTACACCAGCAGCAGCCATCGTGTGAGCTATTTACAGCAAGCGCGAGAGGCCGGTGGGTTTGACGATATCTATTATGGTACTCCCCAAGGCGCCATGTATCGCTCGCGCCCAGAACGCAACCGCGATGATTATGACCCTCGCGCCCGCCCGTGGTACAAGCAAACCGTGAGTGCAGGTAGCCCGATTATTACTACCGCTTACAGTGATGCGATTACCGGTGCGATGCTGGTGACCTTGGCCGAGCCAGTACGTCGCAATGGCGAATTGATCGGTGTGGTGGGCGCAGATGTGTTGATTGACCAGCTGATCCGTGACGTGACCCAACTAAAAGTGGGCAAAAATGCGAACGCGATGCTGTTAGGCGCCGATGGCACCTTCCTCGCCCACAAAGACAAAGCGCGCTTGCTAAAACCGTATCGCAGCCTGTCTCCTGAGCTGAATGAAAACCGCGTGCGTCAGGCGTTGGCACAGCAATCGCTAGTAGAATTGCCTGTCGATGGGGTTGATAAACTGTTTTATTTTGCCTCGGTTCCTAACACTGATTGGGTACTGGCCATTGAGCTGGACAAGCGCACCGAATACGCCAGCCAGCGTAATACCTTGTTCAATCTGGTGCTAACCGCGGTGGTGATCACTTTGTTGGTGGCCGGTGCCGTGACGTGGTTGATGCACGTGTTGTTCCGTGACTTGCTCAATGTGTCCGCTGCGCTAGAAGAAATTGCCTCCGGTGAAGGGGACTTAACCCAGCGCCTTGAGCCACACAGCAATGATGAAATTGGCAAACTCGCCAATAACTTCAACCGCTTTGTCGGCAACATGCACGCCATGGTGTCGCATTTGCGCCAGCTGTCTGGCTCGCTCAAACAACAAGCCGAGCTGACCGCGGCACAAGCCGAAGAGCGCTCTACCCGTATTGGTCATCAGCAAGATGAAATCAATATGGTGGCAACCGCTATCCATGAAATGGCCTCGGCGACCCAAGATATTGCCGGCAATGCCGATAACACCGCGCGCACCGCCCAAGAGACCGAAAGCGTCGCCAACGATGGCGGCCAGCAAGTGGAGCAAAGTAAGCACTCGATCACCGAGCTTGCCCGTGAAGTGGAAGCGGCGACCGGTGTGATTGGCGAGCTCGACCAGCATGCGCATAGCATTACTAGCATCTTGTCGACCATTCAAGAAGTGGCCGAGCAAACCAATCTGCTGGCGTTGAATGCCGCGATTGAAGCGGCACGCGCCGGTGAGCATGGCCGTGGCTTTGCGGTAGTGGCCGATGAGGTACGGATTCTGAGCCAGCGCACCCATGCTTCAACCACCGAGATTCAGCAGATGATTGATACTTTGCAGCAGGCAACCGGTCGCGCGGTGACCATGATGCAAGACAGCCAGCAGCGTGCTCATGCCAGTGTGGAAGATGCTAGCGCGGCGAACGAAAGCTTGAGCCAGATTGTCGCGGCGGTGAGCCAGATTAGCGATATGGCCACCCAAATTGCCTCGGCAGCGGAAGAGCAATCGAGCGTCACCGCGGAGATCACCCGTAACTCAGAGGGCATTCGCGATGTGTCCAATGAGCTATCGACCGAAGCGGATGAAGCCGCGCGTCAAGCCGCGACGTTATCCGAGCTTTCTCATAGCCTCGAGCAAGAGATCAGCCGCTTTAAGCTGTAGCCCATAAACGACGTAAACGCCGAGCATGGCAGCGCGCTGTGCTCGGCGTTTTTTGTTCACGCGTTTGGCGTCAGCACCTTGGGGGCGGGGAGCGGTGTAGTGTGATGGTGGCGATCGGCCTCGTAGCTCTCCATAAAGTGGACAAGAAAATGGTCCAGCTGCGTGGCGGCGTCCACGTCGCCTTGGCTTCGTAGTAATGCACTCACCGCTTCACTGGTACACAGGTGTCCCGGTGGCTGGTTGCGCCTAAGCGTATATTGCGAGGCCGCAGTCGACGGCAAACTGACCCGCGGCAGACGATGGAGCCACGGGCTTTTATTGAGCATTTTTCGCGCCTGCTGCCAGGTTGCATCCAGCACCACAAACTGTAACGGCGCGCGAGGTGCATTGGTGGCGGCTAACGTCTGCGTGCAAGAAACTGACCTATCCGCGCAAGAGACAGACCGAACCGCGTCAGCGAATAGTCTATCGGCGGGGATAGCATCATCACTGGGAAACAACAACCAAGGTGATACATCACCGCGCGCCCAGCTGTCGAGCAAGGCTTGCGGTGGTTGTTTGCGTTGCCAAATCTCTATCTGAGTGTGGGGTAGCGCCGCTTTAACCAGTTTGCCGGTGTTGGATTGGCGCCCCGTTTCGCTTTCGTGCATCACCAGCACGCATTGCAATTGGCTTTCCAGCGGCCAATAGCAGTGACAGATACAGTGATAGGTAAAACCGCACTGGCGGCAGGGCGAACGGGCCATCAGACTCTCCTCAAGGTGTCAGGTTGCTATTGTGCGCAAGTCCGACAAGGAATGCGAGCCCGCGTGCCACGGGCGCGCGTGTCTACGTTATTCTTCGCCTAATACCACGCCTTGCTGGGTGGCATAGATGCCATCGGCAAATAATGCGGTGTCTGAGCCATCCGGTTTAGGCGCGCGAGGCGCAGTGCTCGGGTTGAGTGGATAACGCTGCCCATCAAATCGCATCACATGGTGGCCGGCAGGCGCACCGCCACCACCGACCGGCACGACCAAATCATGCCAACCCTGGCTTTGGCTGCGAGCTAATAAAAGGGGCACATGCATCAGTGTCATGCGGCTATTAAACTGCCAGCCTTGCGCCTCGCCCTTAAACACCAATAAGGTGCAGCCGCCACTGCCACAGCTGTCGGTTAAGACCAATAGCTCAGGTTGCCCGTCTTGATTAAGGTCGTGGGTAAGCCAGCGATAAGTGAGTGGGCCGGCTTGACCGTTATCGCGAAGGTAGTCTCTGAGTGCTTGTTCAACGCGTGGGTTTTTCTCGGCGCTGCCTTTAACGCCGGTTTGGTTCGATACGTTCACGGCATCCCCGACTTTGAGCCTTAGCGTTAACCCGTCATGACCCAGTGAATAGGTGTTGCCATTAAAGGTTTCCTCGGAGGCGGTGAGGGTAAACCCGTTGCGTGTATATATGCGCTCAGACACTACCATTTGCTCACCACTGCGGGTAGTGAGCACTTGGACTTGATTCTCCCCGACCGGCTGCCAAACCCCGGTTTCTTTAGTCACCGTTTCCCCTTGCGGGTGGTAGGTGGTGATGGCGCTATGATCAGGCAGCAAGGTAAGCTGTGTGGTTAAAACCGGCTGACCGGGGCTTTGACTTTGCCCTTGATATTCGCCCGCCCAATGCTGCGAGTGATCATACGAGGGCATCAGAGCACAGCCTTGGTAGGTGCGTTGGGACGTTTTCAGGGTCGCGCGCCAACCGTACAAGGTGGTATCACTTTGCTGGCAGCCAGTTGCGGTTAGCGTTAATGCGGCATTGCGCGCACGGAAATGGGCGGTGCTGTCATCCATCTGCTTTCCTGTCAGCGGTATCTCTTGGCTATCCCCGTCGCTTTCCCACGCCATATTATGTTCGCCAACGGCGGCGGACCACATGCGTGGTGATTGTCCGTCCGCCAAGACGGCGTGGCGGGGTTGCGCGCAGCTATTGAGTTCGGTAGTGACTAGATTGATACGCGTCATGGTGACTGACGCAGGGTAGTCCGCGCTAAAACCGCGGCTTTCCACTGGGGTAAAGAAGCCTTCAAATTCACCATACACAGGCCCACCCAGTTGATCGAGTGCCGTGCGTTGCTCATGGCTTAAGTTCAGCCAGTATTGCTTTTGACTGCCACAGGGTGTGAAGCTGGCCGTTTCAGGGCTGACAGAGACCATACCACTGAGCATAAACGGGGTCGGTGTATGGCTGAGCCCTGAGTCTAGCGTGTCACTGCGATGCCCCAGTTCAATAGGGCCTTTCGATGAGGTACAGCCGACTAACGTGAGTAGGCTAGCGGTGGCGATCACCAGTAAGCGATGGGGACGTTGCACACGACACTCCTTGTGAATAATGGGCTCGTGCCAGACTTGCACCGACACACACTGACGGGCAAGATTGCCGACAACTGTATCGAGTGAGAGTGAGCCAACATGGGTTATTGGTTATTTAAAACAGAGCCAGATACGTTTTCGATAGACACCTTAAAGCAGCAAAAGGTTTCATGCTGGGAAGGGGTACGCAATTATCAAGCGCGTAATATGTTGCGTGATGAGGTTAAGGTAGGCGATCAGGTGTTGATTTACCATTCCTCTTGTAAGCATGTTGGAGTGGCTGGTGTGGCGACCGTGACTCGCGAGTGTTATCCCGACCATACCCAATTTGAGCCAGACAGTGGCTACTTTGACCCTAAAGCCACGCTAGAATCCCCGCGTTGGTTTATGGTGGATGTGGCGTATCAGCGTCATTTACCGTTGATTACGCTGGCGCAGATGAAGCAAAACCCTGCGCTGGCTGAGATGCCGTTGGTGAAAAAAGGTAACCGGCTGAGTGTGATGCCGGTTACCGCAGCGCAATGGCAGGCCATTCTGACGATGGCGGGGGAGTCGTGCATCGTCAGGTGACATCCTTGGCTCACAGTGTGAGCCAACCGCTTAGGATTGTGGTGCGAGCAGGTGCGCGTTTAGGTAGCGCGCGACTGCCTCATCGGCGTGGCTGCCAATAATCGCGTTGTCCGACAAGGTGGCTTTGACGCGCGCTTGTGCGGTAGCCATCACCAATCCGCGACCGGCGGCGCGCAGCATCTCGACATCGTTCATGCCATCACCAAACGCGATACAGTCGGCCAGATTGAGCTGATGACGACGCGCGACTTCTTCGAGTGCGGCTCCTTTGGATACCCCATTGCCCATTACTTCCAAGCAGAAGGGAGTCGAGAAAGCGATACTGATGTTATCGCCGTATTGCGACAAAAACTGATGCTCATATTTGAGTAAGTGGTCGTGATCATGACGAATAAAGAAAATCTTCGCGATGTTATCGACCGGTGGATTCTCCACATCAAACTCTTTGGCATTAAAGCCAGAGTCTTGGTGATAGCGTGCGAGCTCTTCATCCATTTTGCTCAACAGCCAATCATTATCGCGATATAGGTGAATGGTGACGGTTGGGTCGTGCTTCACCTCGTTAATCAGGTTTGCGACGATCGCGGGATCAACGTTGTGCTGATACACCAGTTGGTCATTGCTGTCGTGTACACGGGCACCGTTAGAGGTGATCATGTAAGCAGGGATCCCCACGGTTTCACGAATGCTTGCCACATCAACATGATGACGTCCGGTGGCGAACACAAAGTGAATGCCTTGCTGGTGGAGTTGTTGCAGCACCTGCTTGGTATAGGGGGCGATACGGTGCTCGGGGGTTAGCAAGGTACCGTCCAAATCAGAAGCGACGAGTTTGTACATCATGTCCTCATTGGTTCAGGCGATCATAATCACAGTATGCTCTGAGTCTACTGCAACTTATTGGGGTTAAAAAGGGAACAGTATCACTGTCTTTTTTCCGCTTTTACTCGCCAACATAGCGCGAGAAAAAGGCATCAATCTCACGCAGTGCTGTGACTCTGTGATTATCCGTTTCGAATAAAATTTCATGCCGAGCACCGTCGAACGTTCGCCATTGGCTGGATTGACCGGCTTGTTTACGCACGGCGTGAAATTGTGACATCGCTGGATTAGAAACGATCAATTCTTCGCCCGCTTGGCAGAGAAACGTCGGGGTGGTCAGCGAGGGAGCAAGGGCCAGACAGCGCGTCCCCGCGGCTAATCCTTCCGCTATCCAACGCGCGCTGGGCCCACCGATTTGTAGCTGTGGTTGGTTGATATAAAGCTGGCGAAACCACGCATAACGGGCACGAGAATGCGTGAGACGATTTTGCTCAAAGGGTACGTGGCGATAGCCGACTTGGCCGGGTCCAAAGCGTGGAGGATGTTGATAGCGCGCTAAGGAGCGACATAACCAAGGTGCGATACGTCCAAGCCAAGGGCTCACTTGCACACCAAACATGGGGGCCGTCAGCGCGATAGCCTGCACAGCCCCCGGATACTGGTGGGCGTATAAGGTGGCAATTGCCCCACCCATTGAATGGCCGAGCATAAACCAATCATCATAATGACGGTGGGCGCGGACTTGTTGCATAAAGGTCGCCACATCCGCGACATAATCATCAAAGCGTTCGACATGGCCCAGATCGCGTGGTTTTAAGACCAAGCGTTGAGACAAGCCTTGGCCGCGGTGGTCAAAACTGTAGACGTCATAGCCCATCTGAAAGAGATCGTAGAAGATCTCTTGGTATTTCATCACGCTTTCAATCCGGCCATTAATCACCACCACCGCTTTGGTGTGCTTGGGGTGAGTAAAACTGCACCAATGCAGTCTCAGGCCGCCTTCGCCATGAAATGTGCCTTGTTCGCGCTGTTGCCAAAAGGGGGTAATGGCGTCTTTAAAGGCATCGGTAAATTGAGCTTCCCGCGCCATTGCGTCAGGGTCAAAGGCCGCCGGTTTATCGGCATGAGCTGGGGTTGTCATTGTCATTGCTTACCATCGCTGTGATAGAGCTACTATAACCGCCTTCGGGTAGGGATGAAAATGACGGGATAATGAAAAGAAAAGGCAAGCATGGCTGCATGCTTGCCGAAATCATCCTACTGGGGGAGTTACTGATTGAAGTTGTAATACGTTTCTGCGCCGGGGCCGACAGGCAAACCTAACACAAAGACCCAAACGTAGAACAAGATGCTCCATCCCACCATAAAGATCATCGAGTAGGGCAGCATGGTGGCAATCAAGGTGCCCATACCGAGGTTTTTCACATAACGGGAGGCGACCGCCAGAATCAGGCCAAAGTAGCTCATCATCGGCGTAATAATGTTGGTGACGGAGTCGCCAATCCGATACGCCGCCTGAATGGTTTCTGGGGCATACCCCACCAGCATCAACATAGGCACAAAAATCGGTGCGGTGATAGCCCATTGCGCGGACGCTGAGCCGAGCGAGAGGTTAATCAGGCCACACATCAAGATGAAGGCAAAGAATAATGCTGGCCCGGTTAAACCGATGGTCTGTAAAAAGTCAGCGCCGCCGACCGCAATCACTTGGCCGAAATGGGTCCACTTAAAGAAGGCGACAAATTGGGCGGCGAAAAACACCAATACGATGTACATGCCCATAGCGCTCATCGACTTAGACATTGAATCAATCACGTCGCGATCGTTATTGATGGTGCCGACGGTGCGACCAAATACAATACCGGGAACGGCAAAGAACACCATGATAAAGGCGACAATGCCTTTCAAAAACGGCGACCCTGCTACTTCACCGGTTTCTGGATGACGAAGTGGTCCCCACTCTGGGACGATGGTCAGGGCCAAGATACCGCTGACAATCAACATCGAAATGCCGGCATTACGAAGACCGCGCTTCTCGTCCTCACTCAGTTTGCTGGCAGAGGCAGCGGTGACATCTTCCGAGGCTTGGTTGTGGTCATATGCCCCTAACTTGGGCTCGACAATTTTATCGGTGATCCACGCGCCGACAAAGGCGATAAAGAAGGTGGAGACAAACATGAAGTACCAGTTCATCTCTGGGCCGACACTGTAGTCTGGGTCAATCATTTGTGCTGCCGACTCGGTGATTCCAGACAGCAAAGGGTCGACCGTGCCTAACAATAAATTCGCCGAGTAACCGCCGGATACGCCTGCAAACGCGGCGGCAAGGCCGGCCAATGGATGACGACCTAATGAGTGGAAGATCATCGCGGCAAGTGGGATCAGAACGACATAACCTAGCTCCGCAGCGGTATTCGATACGATACCGGCAAACACGATGGTAAAGGTCACGGTACGGCGCGATGCCCCCATCACCAGCCCGCGCATCGAGGCCGACAATAGCCCCGAATGCTCTGCGACCGATACACCCAGCATGGCGACCAGCACGGTGCCGAGTGGGGCAAAGCCAGTAAAGTTTTTCACCAAGTTGGTGACTATCATTTGCAAGCCTTCGGCGTTTAGTAGGCTTTGCACATAAATCATGCCATCAGCGGCACGTCCTTTCGCGCCCTCAGGGCGAGGGTCGGCGACGGCAAGATCAAAGTAACCGGCAATACCGGACGCGAGTAGAATCGCGACACAGAAGATTGCGAACAGTGTCACTGGGTGAGGAAGCAAGTTGCCGAGCCATTCGACGGTATCGAGAAAGCGCGTAAACAGCGTGCGCTTGTGCGGCCCACCTTGTTGCTCAGTGGTACTTGAGTGCATGTCATCGTCTCCTTGGTTGAACTGCATTTTCCCGTCTCTGGGAAAAGGAGGCCGGATGTTAATTGTTTTTTTAACTATATTGCAAGATTAAACACTAATTTTTAACTCAATAACCCGATCCGTGCACTGGTTTTATGGATAAAAACTGACATATTTGACTATATCTTTGCGCATTTGTCGGTTATCTCACCGTAATTTCGCGTAATATGTTGGGAGCGTCTGACAGCCTAAAGCGTAAAAAGGTGTTAACAAATGCAGGATGATTCTTCCCAAGGGCATATCGACTATCTCGATGGATTACGTGTGCTGGCTGCCCTGTTTGTGGTGGCGATTCATGTATTGGGTCCCTATCGTATGGAGCTGGGTCAAATTCCAGACAGTGATTGGCTGGTGGCGGTAGGACTCAATACCGTCAGCCGCTGGGCGGTGCCGGTGTTTATCATGATCTCGGGCTTGCTGCTGTTGTCGGCGAGTAAACCCTTTAACTGGTCACACTTTTTGCGTCGGCGGGTGATGAAAGTCGTGGTGCCTTTTGTGGTGTGGTCTGGCGTGTTTGCGGTGATTGCGGGGCTTTCACCGCAAGGCTTTTCCCTGACGACCACGCTCTCGACCCTACAAGCGGCGCCATGGCATGAAACCTATTACCACTTGGGCTTTTTCTATTACTACATTCCTTTGCTGCTTTGGGTGCCGGTGTTACGGCCGGTATTAGCCCGTTTGCCATCTGCCGCTGTCGCACTGGTCGGCTTACTGTGGATTGGCGTGACAGCTTGGTATTTAGCCGGAGGACAAGGCTGGTGGCGTAACGACTTCATCTTGTATGGTGGCTATTTATGGCTAGGTTTTTGGTTGCACCAGTACCCGCGTGCTCGGGTGTTGTGGTGGGGCTTGGGCGTGGCGGCACTGGGCGCAACCATGTATCAGGTTTTAGCGACCAGCCTTGCCCATCAACGCTATATCACCCAAGGTTGGCTGTCATACACCACGGTGAATACCGTTTTAATTAGCGCCGCAGTGTTTCTGGCTATGCGTGCGCTGATGGCGGGGCGGGCAAGCCCGGCATGGCTCGCGAAACTGAGTCGTTATAGTTTGGGCATTTACCTTCTTCATCCGCTATTTTTGTGGCCAATACGTGCTTATTGGCCCACGTTATCGCCGGCGTGGTGGTGGATCCCAGTGCTCACTTTGTATGCCTTCAGTGGCGCCGCCTTAGTCACGGCGTGGCTGCAGCGCCACCGAGGCACTGCTTGGCTGGTTCCTTGATGGGCGGCCAAGCGGTCAGACGTGTAGGGTTAATCTGTTGGTCAAGATCGCAATCGTGATAGACCCGCCATCCAATCGACACAAAAACCGCCATACTGTATAAACTGGTTAGTGACCAGCGAAGGGAGAAACCATGGATGAAGTAGCAGTGGTGATCAAACACAGTCGGCGTTTAGAAAGCCTGCTGCGTCAGCATTACCACGCGGATGGAAAAGGCTTGCATCAGCTTATCGATAGCTGCCAAAAACGTTTACCTAATGATGTGATCGGCAAGCTGCGTTTTGTGGCGACGATCCGCAACAAAGTGGTGCATGAAGAAGGCTTTGAAGTGGACGACTTACGCCAATTCGTGTCCGTGTGCAAAGCGTGTGAAGCGGAGCTGGTCCCGCGCAGTCATCGTTTGATTTGGCGGCTGGCAGCCGGTCTTATTTTTCTCTTTACCGCCGGCGCGCTTTGGTTTTATGCACAAGTATGGCCTCAGTGGAGTGGCTAACACCAAAGGCGAATGGCGTTGCCTTCTCTTACCATCATTTTTTCTAACTGGATCTTGTTCTCACCAAGGGTAGCTGGACATCTGCCCAACGCGGCATAGACTTGGCGTCCTTGTCGTGAAAGGAATGATAATCATGTGGAGCTGGTTCGCTGTCTGTTGTTCTGGACTGCTACATATCTCCGCAGCCTACCGTGGTCCTCGCTGGCAGTTTTATCTGTTTAAGCCGCTCACTATAGTGCTGCTGGTACTGATTGGCAGTACCCAGATTACCGAGTCGACTTACGCTCAGCTCGTGCTCTCGGCGCTGCTGCTTTCGCTGGTCGGTGACATCTTCTTAATGCTGCCCAAAGATCGGTTTGTGCAGGGGCTCACCAGCTTTTTGTTTGCCCACATCGTCTATACCGTCGCGTTCTGGTATCAGTTTGATGGCCATATTGTGTGGTGGTTGCCGTCCTTGCTGTCCGGGCTCGGGATCATTGTCTTTTTGTTATTACTGCCCAGCCTCGGTAAGTTAGCGTTGCCAGTGGCTGTTTATATTGCCGTGATCGTACAAATGGCGTGGGCGGCCGGCGAGTATTGGCTCAATACTCACTCGACGCCCGCAGCATTGGCATTTGGCGGGGCCATTTTGTTTATGATCTCAGATACGGTGTTGGCGTTTTCACGCTTTAAAGGTGAATTTCGTGCTTCTCAGGCAGTGGTGATGACGACCTACTTTATGGCTCAAGCCCTGATCACCGCGTCAGTGATTTACGCATCGTGAGGCGACGGGATGGAAAAGGTCTATCAAGCCAGTAATACACTTGAAGCACACAGCCTGAAGGGGTTGCTGGCGAGCCATAATATCCCGTGTTTGCTAAAAGGTGAGGCCTTAAGCGCTGCAGTCGGTGAGCTGCCGACCGACGTACAAGGTGTCACGCTTTGGGTGGCACCAGAGCATATCCATCAAGCGCGCGTGTTACTCCAAGAGTACGAAACACAAAGTCAGACGCGCTGGGTGTGCGGTCATTGTGGTGAGGATAATGCGGGCAGTTTTGAGTTGTGCTGGCAATGCCAACACAACCGTGATGACTAGCTCAGACCATATATTTTCGACGAATATCGAGCAGCGCGAAAATACCAAAAATCAAAATGGACCACTTCTCCCAACGCGTCATCGCAATTTTATCGCCAAACGCGCCTAAGAAGATCAGCATCTGCAATCCATGCATCACCAATAAAAAGCCAGTCATAATATACAGCGCCATCGCGGCCACGCCCGGGAAGGGGTGAAACATATTGGCAATCAATACCAACCAGACAAAGGCGATAGCGGCTTTAGCCAGAATAATCAGTGCTTTCATGCATCCTCTCTAAAATACAGTCGATAGTTGACTTGGCCCGCGGATTTATCTCGGTGCAACCGCCAATTCGCCGGTGCATCGTGCGTGCTGAGTTCATTCTCGGCTTCGACATAAATACAGGCATCGGGTGACAGCCAACCTTGCGATTCTAGCGCATTCAGGGTGTCTGCCAGTAATCCTTCTCGAAAGGGAGGATCAACAARGACGATATCAAACGGTTCCCCCTGATGGCCTGCGCGCAAYTTGGCTAAGGCGTCGCCTTGTACCACATTTGCCTGTGCTGCCTGTAACTGGGTGAGGTTGGTGCTCAGCTGTTTGGCCGCTTGRGGATTCATTTCGCAAAATGTGACCCATGCAGCACCGCGTGAGAGAGCTTCAAACCCCAATCCGCCGCTACCGGCAAAAACATCCAAGCAGCGGGCACCAGGCAGATAGGGGGCTAACCAGTTAAACACCGTTTCTTTGACTCTGTCTGTGGTGGGGCGCAGGCCTTGCGCATCCTGTACTGCCAACTTACGGCCACGCCAGCGGCCAGCAATAATTCTCACAGTACCTGCCGCACGTGATGGCGAAGCAGATGAAGGTTTCCGGGAGGCGCGTTTAACCATAGATTTTTTGACCGTAAAGAAGGTGATAGACTATGCCGATTCGGTAATGTGCCGCTGATTGTACCAAGCATGCTTTAGGATTTGCCAATGGCAGAAAAAAAGAAACGTGGATTAATGTCGTGGCTGGGTTTCGGCCGCAAAAAAGAACAGCCAGAACCAGAACAAGAATCGCATACTCAGCCGTCAGACGTGGCGGAAGACGCGGTGGAGTCAGCCACATCGGTTGATAGCCTCAATGATCAGGCTGCATCACAAAATGAACAAGAAAGCCTTGCGCCTGAGGTAGAAAGCGACACGCATACCGTGCCAGAGCCAGAGCCAGAGCCAGAGCCAGAGCCAGAGCCAGAGCCAGAGCCAGAGCCAGAGCCAGACTCACAATCTGCTGCGGTTCGCGAGCGGGAAAGACCGCAGCGTGAAGGCTTCTTTGCCCGCCTAAAACGTGGCTTACAAAAAACCAAGACCAACTTAGGGTCTGGGTTCTTTGGCCTATTTAGTGGCAAAAAGATCGATGATGAACTGTTCGAAGAGCTTGAAGAACAGTTGCTGATTGCCGATGTGGGCATGGAAGCAACCACCAAAATCATTGATAACCTGACCGATAAAGCTAGCCGTCGCGATCTGAAAGATGGGGAAGCCCTGTATGGCATTCTCAAACAAGAAATGGCGCAGATGCTGGAAAAAGTCGAACAGCCGCTGGTGATTAGCGATCAAAAGCCCTATGTGATCTTAATGGTCGGCGTGAACGGGGTGGGCAAAACCACCACCATCGGCAAGATGGCGCGTCAATTCCAAGACCAAGGCAAATCGGTGATGCTAGCTGCTGGTGACACCTTCCGCGCTGCGGCTGTTGAGCAACTTCAAGCTTGGGGCGAGCGTAATCACGTACCTGTGATTGCCCAGCACACCGGCGCTGACAGTGCCTCTGTGCTTTATGATGCGATTGAGGCGGCGAAAGCCCGTAATGTGGATGTGGTAATTGCCGACACCGCGGGACGCTTGCAAAACAAAGCCAACTTGATGGAAGAGCTGCGTAAAATTGTGCGTGTAATGCAAAAACTGGATGTTGGCGCGCCGCATGAAGTGATGCTGACCCTTGATGCTGGCACCGGACAAAACGCGATCAGCCAAGCGAAACTGTTTAATGACATTGCGCCGCTAACCGGTATTACTCTCACAAAATTGGACGGGACCGCCAAAGGTGGCGTCATTTTTGCCGTGGCTGAACAATTTAATATTCCCATCCGCTATATTGGGGTAGGCGAAGGCATTGAGGATCTTCGCACCTTCAATGCCAATGACTTTATCGAGGCCTTATTTAGCCGGGAGGAGTAACCGTGATCCAGTTTCAGCAGGTCAGTAAAGCCTATCGAGGCGGCCGCCAGGCACTGCAAAAAGTGAATTTCGACTTGCCTAAGGGTGATATGGCGCTGCTTACCGGCCACTCTGGCGCGGGAAAGAGCACCTTGCTGAAGCTGATTTGTGCCATTGAGCGGCCCAGTGATGGGCAGATTTTTTTCAATGGTCATGATATTTCTCGGATCCCTCGTCAAGATGTTCCCTTTTTGCGCCGTCATTTAGGGATCATCTTTCAAGATCACAAGCTATTGATGGACGCGACTGTGTATGAAAACGTCGCGCTCCCTTTGCGTATTGAGCAACAGTCAGACAACGAGATCAAAAAGCGGGTTTCGGCGGCGCTGGATAAAGTCGGCTTACTGGATAAAGCGCGTTGTTATCCTATTCAGTTGTCAGGAGGTGAACAGCAACGTGTTGGAATTGCCCGTGCGGTGGTGAATCGTCCCCAAGTGCTGCTGGCCGATGAGCCAACCGGTAATTTGGATGCTGCATTATCGGCGCAAATCATGGAGCTCTTTCGCTTGTTCAACCAAGTGGGCGTTACTATTCTAATGGCCACCCATGATACGTCCTTGCTTGAACAATATCGCCATTTGCGTCGTTTTGAACTCAATCAAGGCAGCTTGGCGGAGGTACGTCATGGCTGAAGGCTTTGTACAAACCCAGCGCCGACACGCACGTGCGGCATGGCAAGATCTCTTTCAACGCCCGGTTGGGAATTTGCTCACCCTGACGGTACTGGCCGTGGCCCTGTCTTTGCCAGTCACTTTCTACTTACTGGCTAAAAACGTCTTGGCAGTGACCGACCAATGGCACAACCCAGCGGAGTTGAGTGTCTATCTTGATAAAGCGCAGACCGAGGCACAATCGCAAGCCCTTGCTAGCGATATTCGCGGTTGGTCTGATGTGGCCAGTGTGACCTATATTTCGCCCTCACAAGGGCTCGATACTTTGCGTGTCCAACGTGGCTTTGAGCAGGCCGTTAGCTTGCTCGACAATAACCCACTTCCGGCGGTGTTAGTGGTCGTGCCGCGCGTCGATGTGTCTGCCTCTGACAGCGGAACACAGGTTGCGCTCAGCCAAGTGGCGCAAGGGTTATCGGCGAAGCTCACTGCATTGGATGGTGTCGAAGAGGTACGTCTCGACAGCGATTGGCTAGCCAGACTGGAAGCGATTAAGCACATCGCTATCACCTTGGCTTGGTTGTTCTCGGGGCTGATGCTGGCAGCGGTGCTGCTAGTGGTCGGCAATACCCTGAGGTTACAGGTGCTCCATCATCAATCCCGTATTCAAGTGATGAAGATGGTGGGGGCAACCGACAGCTTTATTTTGCGTCCCTATCTCTACATGGGCGCTTGGTTAGGCGGATTGGCGGCGTTGTTGGCATGGGTGATTACCGCATTAAATACGTTTTTAATGGATGCGGCGGTTAGTCAATTGGCACAGCTTTATGACAATCGCTTTACGCTCACCGGACTTGGTTGGGATGAATCTTTGCTATTGTTGATGGTGTCCACCTTATTAGGGGTGTTGGCCGCGGTGTTGGCGACACGTCGTCATCTAAAAGAAATTGAACCTGTGTAGACTTATTGCGGTCATAGAGCACGAGACACACAACAGGGCTTGCAGTTTTACCCCGCTTGGGTATATTTTTGCATGCTTAATCAGCAATTCGGTCTTCGACGATTCGGAAACGAGGTTTGAATGACAAAAGAGATGTACGCACTGGCCCCCATCGCACAGGATAACTTAGACAGTTACCTGCAGGCGGTGAATAGCCACCCCATGCTCACTGCTGAAGAGGAGCATGCGTTGGCCGAGCGTCTCCATTACCATGGTGATCTTGAGGCAGCGAAATCGCTGATCCTCTCACACTTGCGTTTTGTTGTTCATATCGCCCGTGGATACACCGGATACGGCTTACCCATGGCAGATTTAGTGCAAGAGGGTAACATCGGCTTGATGAAAGCGGTCAAACGCTTTAACCCAGAAGTCGGCGTTCGCCTTGTCTCCTTTGCGGTGCACTGGATCAAAGCCGAAATTCACGAGTACGTGCTGCGTAACTGGCGTATCGTTAAAGTGGCAACCACCAAAGCACAGCGTAAGCTGTTCTTTAACCTGCGCAAAAACAAAAAGCGCTTGGGGTGGTTTAACAACGATGAAGTGAACATGGTGGCGGAGCAACTTGGTGTTGATGCTGCAGAAGTCCGCGAGATGGAAGCACGTCTCGCCGCGCAAGATGCGACCTTCGAAGCCCCAGCAAACGCCGATGATGAGCGTGATGGCGCCGCCATGGCTCCAGTCTACTATTTAGAAGACAAGAGCTCTGACGTTGCGGCCTCGCTAGAGGCGGAAAACTGGGAATCGCACGCGAACCGTCGTCTTGCCCATGCACTGGCTGCATTGGATGAGCGAAGCCAACACATTGTTCGCGCACGTTGGTTGGATGATGACAAGGCCACGTTGCAAGACTTGGCGGATCATTACCAAGTGTCGGCTGAGCGGATTCGCCAGCTTGAAAAAAATGCGATGAAGAAATTGAAACATGCCATGGGTGACGCTCTATAGCGCTATCCATGCGAATAAACCGGCCTGCGGGCCGGTTTTTTTATATCTGTTGATCATCAGAGTTGGATAGTTTCACGAAACTTATTCACAGCTTATCCATGATCAGATCTATATCTAGTGGATCCTCTTCGACGATCTTCGCTTATCAACGCAATCCACACCTTTTTCCACAGACGATCAATAAATAACCATGACCTAACCTGTCTAACAAGCGAGGCGGCCTAAACTCAGGTACAATGCCGCTTATAACGAGCGGCGCGATAGCATCGTGCTACATAACTTTGGGAATAACTCTGTGAGTGGAGTGGAATTAGGTATGGATCAGTTTGCTCATATCTCTGTGACCGATGCGTGGGAAATGCTGCGTGATGATCAGCAAAATGCAGTATTAGTGGATATTCGCGATCCACAAACCTTTCAAGTGGCGCACTCTCAAGGTGCCTTTCACTTAACCAACGACACCTTGGTCGCCTTTATGGATCAGGTCGACTTTGATCAACCCGTACTGGTGATGTGCTACCACGGTATTAGCAGCCAAGGGGCGGCACAGTATTTAATTAACCAAGGGTTCGAGTCTGTCTACAGTGTCGATGGTGGCTTTGAGGCTTGGCATCGTCAGGCTCTGCCGACTGAGTCAGGACTGGAATAGGCGCAAGGAGCCTCTATGCAAAAAATGGCGGTACTGCCTAACGCTCGGCTAGCGCAGGCATTTGTCGATTATGCAGCAGCGCATAAGGTGGCGATTGAGCTGGCACCGGAAGCGGATGCCCAAGTGGCGTTATGGCTGGTCGATGACAGCCAAGCCGCCTGGGTTGAACAAGAACTGGCTCGTTTTGTGGCGGAGCCTATGCATAGCCGCTATCAAGCTGCGTCTTGGCAGGTAGCGGAAACCCGTCACGCTCGGTTTCATTATCCCTCCGCAGGGTTATGGCAAACGGTGAAAGACAAATCTGGTCCAGTGACGATTACCGTAATGATCGCCTGTGCCGCCTTGTTTGCCATGATGATCTTGGGCGGGTTTGAGGTCGTCGTGCGCAGCTTGCTGTTTCCCGCTGACAGCGAGCAGCGCTGGCAATTGTGGCGGTTGTTTAGTCACGCCTTGCTTCATTTCTCGGCGCTACACATCGTCTTTAATTTGTTGTGGTGGTGGGTCCTTGGGGGACGTATCGAGCAACGGGCTGGTGGCAGCAAGCTGATGCAGATTTTCCTCTTTGCCGCCCTTTTTTCCGGTCTGGGGCAATATTGGCTGGAAGGGCCTTATTTTGGCGGCTTATCCGGCGTGGTTTACGCGCTTTTAGGCTATTTATGGTGGTTAACATGGCTCGCCCCCGAGCGCGGGTTAACCATTGAGAAACCGTATGTCGTGTTTATGTTGGTATGGTTAGTGATTGGGTTCTTCCAACCACTGGGTATGAATATCGCCAATATGGCGCACGTGTTTGGTTTAGGCGTCGGTTGCTTACTTGGCCTTTGGGATGCCAAACGCGCGGCCTAACATTGTCCGTCAAACAAACGCAAACGAAAAAGAGCAGATTACTGCTCTTTTTTTATTCGAACGCACATTTTTATTGTTCCAGATCGATAATTTATGTTCGGATTCACGGTTTTTGTTTTCATTTTGAGTAAATATTCCACCCGTTGAGCGTATTCGAATATTTCAATGCTCACTCTTTTGATTTGTAACCCTTTTACCTATCCATCGCGTACATCTTACTGAGGAACCCTCTCATGTTTGGAATCTTTCGTCCGGCACCTCACCGGCAAAGATTGCCAGAATCGCAAGTCGGCTCAACCTACACCCGACTGCGTTGGCAATTGTTTATTGGTATTTTCATCGGTTATGCCGGTTACTACCTAGTGCGTAAAAACTTCAGCTTGGCGATGCCATTTCTTATTGAAGAATATGGTTTTAGCCGCGGCGATCTTGGCTTTGCATTAGCTGCTGTCTCGATCGCTTACGGTCTGYCTAAGTTCCTTATGGGCAGCGTGTCTGACCGCTCTAACCCTCGCTACTTCTTAAGTGCTGGCCTATTAATGTCATCGTTGGTGATGTTCTGCTTTGGCTTTATGCCGTGGGCAACCAGCAGTATTACCATCATGTTTATCCTGCTGTTTATTAACGGTTGGGTGCAAGGCATGGGCTGGCCGGCTTGCGGGCGTACCATGGTGCACTGGTGGTCACGCCGCGAGCGTGGTGAGTTGGTGTCTGTTTGGAACGTGGCGCATAACGTGGGGGGCGGCTTGATTGGTCCGCTATTCTTGCTTGGCCTGTGGCTGTTCAATGACGACTGGCGTGCCTCTTTCTATGTCCCGGCGTTTTTTGCAGCCTTGGTCGCGGTATTCATCTGGTTAACCCTACGCGATACCCCGCAATCATGTGGTTTGCCACCGATTGAAGAATACAAAAACGACTATCCAGAAAACTACGACGAAGAAGCCTTTGAGAAGGAAATGACCGCCAAAGATATCTTCGTGACGTATGTACTGAAAAACCGTCTTTTGTGGTACATCGCGATTGCTAACGCCTTTGTCTACTTGATTCGCTATGGCGTATTGGATTGGGCGCCTGTGTATCTGGATGAAGCCAAAGGCTTTACCGTCGATAAGTCCTCATGGGCTTACTTCCTCTACGAGTGGGCGGGGATCCCGGGCACACTGCTGTGTGGTTGGATGTCAGATAAGTTCTTCAAAGGAGCACGTGCGCCGGCGGGTGTGCTGTTCATGGTCTTAGTCACCTTGGCGGTATTAGTCTATTGGTTTAACCCTGCGGGCAATCCGGGCGTCGATATGGTCGCGTTGGTGGCGATTGGTTTCTTGATTTATGGTCCTGTGATGCTGATCGGCTTGTATGCGCTTGAGCTTGCACCGAAAAAAGCGGCCGGTACGGCGGCAGGTTTAACCGGACTATTCGGTTACCTCGGTGGTGCCGTGGTGGCCAATATTGCATTGGGTTATACCGTGGATCACTTTGGTTGGGACGGTGGCTTTATGCTCCTTACCGGCGGCTGTATCTTGGCGATTTTCTTCCTATGCTTAGCATGGGTAGGTGAGAGCCGCGTGCGTCGTGAGTCACCGGCACATGCTGCCTAAACAATCAGTCTTGGCATTGCCCATAGGCAATGAGTAAACTAGAAAGCCCCCGTGACCGCGGGGGCTTTTTGTAAGGGGAGATGCAGTGAAGCAAAACAAACGTCATCAGCAAATCATTGATCTGGTTAAGTCACAAGGATACGTGAGCACGGAAGACTTGGTTGAGCGCTTCAATGTCAGCCCGCAAACGATTCGACGCGATCTCAATGAATTGGCCGCAGAGAACCACATTCGCCGCCATCACGGTGGGGCGACAGTACCGTCGAGTTCGGAAAACACCGCGTATGCAACGCGTAAGGTCTTACAGCAGCAAGAAAAAGACACCATTGCTCAAGCTTTGGTGAAGCACATTCCGGATGGTGCGACCTTGTTTATTGATATCGGCACCACACCGGAGGCGGTCGCGCGCGCGTTACTCAATCACCATAACTTACGGGTGGTGACCAATAACTTAAATGCCGCTGCTATCTTAATGCCCAAGCAGGATTTCACTCTGATTATTGCAGGGGGCGAAGTGCGCAACCGTGACGGGGGTATTGTGGGTGAAGCTACCCTCGATTTTATCTCCCAGTTCCGCCTCGACTTCGGCATTTTGGGGATCAGTGGCATTGATGATGATGGGTCGCTGCTCGATTTTGACTACCACGAGGTACGTGTCAAAAAAGCGATTCTAGATAACAGCCGCTGTGTGATGCTGGCTGCCGACCATACCAAGTTTGGTCGTAATGCCATGGTGAATCTTGGCAACATTACCCAACTCGATATGGTCTTTACCGATGCCGAGCCACCGAGCAATGTGCGCGATATGCTGTTAGCGCAAGGTGGCCACCTTGAAGTGGTGCCCAGTGATGCTGAGCAAGATGCGTTATCCGCGTAGCGGATAACGATCGCTTATTGGTATAGGTACTTGGTAAACAAGAGATCGGCGAGAATCCGTCGATTGGTTTCTGCTAATAAGAGCTCATTGACGCGCTCTAGGCAGGCTTTACGGATTGCTTCTCGACCGGATAGCGATTTTATCTTGGTGACGGTTTGCTGACTCAAGGTCTCGATGATGGCATCACGGATCAGCGGCGCATGGTATTCCAGCTCTCGCACCAGTTTCGGGTCATCGACCATCAGCTCCACTTTGACATTGATAAAGCCGAGCCGGCTCCCCTCAGTGACATAGTTGGTGGTGATCTCAGGCTCTAGGGAAAAGTAGCTGTATTTGGGCGCTTGTCCATCACCCTCTGCTTCAGCGAACACGGCCGAGCTGGTCAGTAATAATAGGCCGACCAAGGCCATCCATAAGGTTTGAATCTTTCTCATATCCACCCAGCAATTCAGTTGCTCATATGATAGGGTTAGGCCGCCCTGCATTCTCCAATCGGGACTGGCTTGCTACAATTGCCAGCCGAGTATAGCAATATTGTAAGCCACCGAGGGGATGAAGCGGGCGAATTTTGCGCGATGTGGCACAGGAAACAATGTCGGATTTAAATCAAACCTATTTGGCGGCGCTGAAACAAGCGCGCTGGGAACGACCAGATATCGCCGCGTTAAAACGCTCTCAACATGGGAGTTGGTTACTCGAATCGCATTCGATGACGGCTCGACTCAAGCGCCACTGTCAGCGCTTTGATGTGGATGTGGTCAACGTGTATCAACTGACGCCGGATAAACTGACCACGGATGAAGTGGCATTAATCGGTCACGAGGCGTGCGTGGTGCGTGAAGTGATCTTAAAGGGAGACGGCCACGCATGGGTTTGTGGGCGCACGCTGTTGCCCGCTTCCACGCTTGAAGGACAAGGCGGTTACTTGAACGCCCTAGGCGCCGTGCCGTTAGGTCAGCATGTCTTTAAACAGCGCGCATCGCGCCGTGATGCGATTGAAGTGGCGGAAGTAGCGATGCCAACGGGTGGCCTTCAGGCGCGTCGCTCGCGGCTTTGGCTACATAACCGTCCGATGTTGGTGGCGGAATTGTTTTTACCTGATTCGCCCATGTACGGAAAGGAGATCCCCGCATGAGCCCTAAGTTAGTGGCGCTGGCTCAACTGGCCCGTCTTGACCGCCCGATTGGGACCTTATTATTTTTATGGCCAACCTTGTGGGCCTTATTTTTGGCTGCCGACGGTCTACCGCCATTCGATGTGCTGGCGGTTTTTGTATTGGGCGTATACATGATGCGTGCCGCCGGATGCGTGATTAATGACTATGCGGACCGTCATTTTGATGGCCATGTTAAACGCACCAAGGACAGGCCACTGCCGTCTGGACGTATTAGCGAAAAAGAGGCGCTGGCGCTCTTTTTTGGCTTGGTTCTCGCCTCGTTTGCGCTGGTATTAACGCAAAACCTGTTGACCATTCAACTGTCCTTTGTCGGTGTCGCCTTGGCGTTTGTCTATCCCTTTATGAAGCGTTATACCCATCTTCCTCAATTGGTATTGGGGCTGGCGTTTAGTTGGGGGATCCCGATGGGATTTGCCGCCGTACAAGACACCATTCCTCCCGTTGCGTGGCTTTTGTTTATGGCAAATAACTGTTGGATCATTGCCTACGACACCCTTTATGCCATGGTCGACCGAGATGATGATTTGAAGATCGGGGTGAAATCGACCGCCATTTTATTTGGCCGTTGGGACAAAGCGGCGATTGGTGGTTTGCAATTATCGACACTGTTACTGCTGATGTTGGTGGGGAATTGGCTGGCCCTATCGGCAGGCTTTCATTGGAGCTTGCTGGCCGCGTTCGCGTTGTTTGTTTACCAGCAGTATTTAGTGCGTGAGCGAGAAAGAATGCCTTGCTTTCAGGCATTTATGAACAATAACTATGTGGGTTTGGTGATTTTTATGGGCGTCTTAGCGGGCGTATACGGTTAGTTCCGTGGGTCTGACAACAAACGTGCTGGGTGGATGAGTCAACTTTTATTCTCAAGCAACTTTTTGCTCAGCTTGGCGACTTCTTGCTTGCGACCGAGCAAAAAGTTGCTAGGAAATTAGTAACCAGGGAAAACGCATGAAGATCCGCGGCATGCCTGGGCTAGCGATTTAATGACTTAATTGTCAATTAAGGATGAAAATCGTGCGTTGAACCATGTTTATTAATTAAAATGAGTGAAAATAAAGGATCAATTTGTTGATCATTTTCAGTGCGATTTAATGGTCTCCTAACGTTTAGGAGATTAAAAATGACAGAAGATAAAAGTCCATTTATGCATTTCGTTTCCATTAGAGACATTCGTCAAGAAGGTAAAGTTGAACATACGTTATCAGATATTATTTTGATAACGATTTGTGCGGTGTTGTCTGGTCATGATACCTGGAAAGGTATGAGTGATTATGGACGTAAGCAGCGTGATTTTTTATTACGCTTTGGCTTCTCAGGTAAAACATCACCCTCGGCAGATACGATTGCAAGAGTGATGGGAACCATCAGTACAAAAGCATTACAAAAAGCCTTCATAGAATGGATGAAATCGTGTCATGAATTAACGGATGGTGAAGTRGTTGCCATTGATGGAAAAACACTGAGGGGTTCATATAACCGAGCAACAGACCAAGCTGCGATTCATATGGTTAATGCGTTCGCAACCGCAAATGGTGTATGCCTCGGACAGTCAAAAGTAAATAGTAAAACCAATGAGATCACTGAAATACCTAAGCTGCTGGAATTRCTCGACATTTCTGGGTGTTTAATTACTATAGATGCCATGGGTTGTCAGCGAAAAATCGCACAAAAAATCATTAATAAAAATGCCGACTATTTGCTTGCTGTTAAAGGAAACCAAGGCAAGTTAGACAAAGCGTTTGATAATTATTACCGTCCTTCAATGCTTCAAAACTTTGATGGTGATAGCTAYGCATCACAAGAGAAATCGCATGGACGTTTAGAAACACGATGTGCACTGATTAATACGGATTTAAGTGTATTAGGTGATTTGGCTTACGATTGGCCTGAATTAAAARCGATGGGCATCATGGTGAGTGTTCGACAAGAGGGAAARCACGCCGAAGAGTCAGATATTTCAGTGCGCTATTATATAAGCTCAAAAGCACTGACAGCGAAAGAGCTTCATGATGCCACGCGCTCACACTGGTTAATTGAATCAATGCACTGGCAACTTGATGTTGGATTAAAAGAAGATGCTTGCCGAATAAGAGTCGATGACCGAGCGGAAGTTTTTGCACGAATAAGGCAAATGGTTCTGAATTTATTAAAGCAAGAGAAGAGTTTCAAAGCCGGTATTCAACGCAAGCGAATGATGTGCGCGATGRACCAAGAGTACCTGGCGACCGTGCTGGGAAGCCTTTCGTGACGCGGATGTTCATGCGTTTTCCGTGTTCTTGCCGAATAAGAGGTCGATGACCGAGCGGAAGTTTTTGCACGAATAAGGCAAATGGTTCTGAATTTATTAAAGCAAGAGAAGAGTTTCAAAGCCGGTATTCAACGCAAGCGAATGATGTGCGCGATGGACCAAGAGTACCTGGCGACCGTGCTGGGAAGCCTTTCGTGACGCGGATGTTCATGCGTTTTCCGTGGTTGGCATGCTTTTCGCTCTGTAACCTTTACCACAGTCAATAGGCTGTGCTGAATGATTAAACGTTTATAGGAGCGATTATGCCAACGCCATGTTATATCTCGATTGAAGGTGAAACCCAGGGACTGATTACTGCCGGTGCGTGTACCGCAGACTCCATCGGTGATGCGTTTGTTGAAGGTCACGAAGATGAAATGCTGGTTCAGCAGTTTGACCATAATGTGACGGTGCCCACTGACCCGCAGTCAGGCCAGCCTTCTGGCCAACGTGTTCACAAGCCATTCAAATTCACTGTTGCGCTCAACAAAGCGGTGCCGCTGCTTTATAACGCGCTGTCTTCAGGTGAAAAAATGTCTACCGTCGAACTGAAGTGGTACCGCACCTCGATTGAGGGCAAACAAGAAAACTTCTTTACCACTAAGCTGGAAAGCGCCTCTATCGTAGACATCCATTGCGAAATGCCACACTGCCAAGATCCTGCCAAGTCTGATTTCACTCAGAACCTTACGGTCTCTATGTCATACCGTAAAGTTATCTGGGAGCACGTTAACGCGGGCACATCTGGCTCAGACGACTGGCGCAAGCCTATCGAAGCTTAATCCTCGCCTTGATGAGGAAACCGCAGCCTGCCTATTGGGCGGGCTGCACTGCATTCAGCCTTGTGCGCATTGAGAGTATCGACGTGTTTCGACAGAAAGGAAGGTAAGTGATGGCAACACTTCATTATACATTTAGTATTAAAGGCCTAGCGGATGAATGCTTTGTCGTGAGAGGGTTTGAGGGCCAAGAAGTCCTCTCTGATGATAGCCGCGTTGATGGAGGATGCCACGGCTTTCGCTACGATATTGAGCTGGCAAGCCGACATACCGACCTAAAACCGGAGCAAGTCATTGATACAACGGCTGTACTCACCATGTACCGCAATGGTGAGGTAGCGCAGCGCTTTCATGGTGTTGTCAAGCGCTTCACCCAAGGCGACATTGGTCATCACCATACCTTTTACTCGCTCACCTTGGTCCCAGCCCTCGAGCGACTCGCGCTTCGTCATAACAGCCGTATTTTTCAGCATAAGACGGTACAAGACATTATTGCTGAGCTGCTGCTGGAAATGGGGGTGGAAGACCACCAATTCTCCCTGTCTCGCAAGCTTGAAGAGCGTGAGTTCTGTGTCCAGTATCGTGAGACGGATTTAGCCTTTATTGAGCGTCTTGCCGCCGAAGAGGGCTTGGTTTACTACTTTGCGCATAGCCAAGACAAGCACATGCTCATCTTTTGTGATGACAACAGCAAACTAACCGCCCTCGAAGCCCCGATCATTTATAACAGCACCGCGGGAGGCGAAGCCGATACGCCTTATGTTTGGTCTTTCGCCAAGCAAACTCAAACCGCGGTCTCTGATGTGTACCTCAACGACTATAGCTTCAAAAAGCCTGCCTATAGCTTTATGCAACAACAGGTCGGTGATGATATGGCTTACCAGCGGCAGACTTATCAACACTTTGATGCGCCAGGCCGTTATAAAGATGATGCCAATGGTCGCGCCTTTAGCCAAGCAAGGCTCGATTATTTACGCCGCGATGCGCGCCTGGCTACCGGGCAAAGCAATCAACCGTTGCTGCGTGCAGGTACTAAGTTCACACTCAGTGAGCACCTCGCCGATGAGATGAACGCCGATTGGTTGGTGGTCTCTATCACGCGTAAGGGGGAGCAATCCCAGTCTCTAGAAGAGGCCGGCAGCACAGGGCAAACCACCTACTCTAACCAATTTAAAGTCGTGCCTGCCGCCACGCCTTGGCGGGCGACGCCACAGCCTAAACCCCAGGTAGATGGACCAATGATGGCCACGGTCGTAGGCCCTGAAGGTGAAGAAATCTTCTGTGATGAACATGGTCGAGTGAAGGTACATTTCCCCTGGGACAGAGAGTCAGAAAGAGACGAACATAGCTCGTGCTGGGTGCGCGTGTCGCAAGGCTGGGCCGGGGCGCAGTACGGCTTTATGGCCATCCCGCGTATTGGCCATGAAGTGATTGTATCGTTCTTAAATGGCGATCCTGACCAGCCCATTATTACCGGGCGGACTTATCACGCCACCAACACCCCGCCGTATCCACTCCCTGAGTTTAAAACCAAAACGGTATGGCGCAGTGACAGCCATCAAGGCGAAGGCTACAACGAGCTCAGTTTTGAAGACCAAGCCGACAGTGAGCGTGTGTACCTAAAAGCACAAAAAGACAATCAAGTCGATGTCGGCAACTCACAGCAGATCCGTGTTAATTATGACCATAAGCTCGACATTGGTCATGATGAAAACCACGTGGTCGCCAACGATCGCACGTTAACCGTAGAAGGGTCACAATCGCATGCCACGAAAGGGAGTCATGTGAGCGAGGTCAACGGCGATAAGCACCAAAAAGTCGATGGCGACTGGGCGGCCAAAGTCGCGAGTGCGATTGGCTTTAATGCCGACGGCGACATCACCATTAAAAGCGGCGCCAAAATCACCCTGCAAGTGGGCGGCAGTTTTGTGGTGATTGATAGCAGTGGCGTGGCCATTGATGGGGCTAAAATCCTGATCAAGTCAGGCGGCTCACCAGGCGGGATCCCTCTGCCTTCCAGTCCGGCTACCCTCAGCGCCGCGGCCGCAGAAGGCAGTGCGTTTGTTGCTAATTGTCCGCCAAGTGAGGGCTAAGCCATGAGCGAATACCGGTATGCAGTGGTAGACCGTGCGGTGGTGCCCCACATCCTCTCCTTAGCCGACGACCATGAGGCCGCGTCGTGGTGTGTTTTTCAGCCTCCGGTGGATGACGCCTTTGCCCAGGTTGCCCCTTATTTGGTCGAACTTCCTCCTGCGCTTGAGGATTACCTGCAAACGCGCCGTGAGCCGTGGGGATTTATCTTTACCACCGAGCAACCAGCGAAGGTTGTGCTCAACCACCTAAGAGCCTTGCTCTCGGTGTACAAAGAAGGCAATCCGGCCCCCATTTTCTGTCGCTACTACGATCCGCGTATCATCTGGGCGCTGTTAGATGCATGCAAGGTGGCGCAACAGTACTATGTGTTTGGTCCCATGACAGCGATACAAACCGTGTACCCACAGGCGCGTGAGATGGCGCTCACGCCCATTAAAGTACATCGCCCGCTGACCGAGTTGGTCTTATCTGACAAGCAATATCAAGCAGTGCTCGACCAGTGCATGGTTAACCTCAAGCAAGATGTGCAAGAGATATTACAGGCGCTACCCACACCTGCTTCAGACGGTGACCCAGACAGAGGCGTATTCGCCGATACCCTAGTGACGCAATTAACCCAATGGGGCGTCACCGTCGTGACCGATATCAAAACCATCGCGTCCTTGTGTGTCTCGCACAATGTTTCCGATTGGGAGGCCTTGCCCGCCGCATGGCATGCCGAGCTTTCTCATTCCCAACTACCTGGCAGCTACCGTGTGAAAACATTGGTAGCCAAATTAGGAGGCCAACATGAGCTGTAATCATCCCCCCGGCGAGGCGTGTCATTGCAATCGCACCGAGCCTTGCCTGATTAGTTATGCGGTGACCGCAGGCGATAGCACACAAAAATATCGTGGTGGCGAAGTGATAGGCGAGCCGGTTGTTGTGATTGATGAAGGCGAGGGCGCAGAGGTTGACATTACCCTTGAAGGGAGTTGCCAAGACGCAAAACCGACCTGCCCGAACGGCTATGTGACCGATAATGACGCCTTTGCGAAAGATTTATCGGTTGGACAGAACAGTGGCATTACTGTGCGCTCCCCACAGACGGGCGCCTTTGGACTGTGGGATGCCTTAATGCTGATGTTGGCGGAAGACACCCAAGATGCGTTGCCTTATAAAACCTATCAGGTATGCGTGACGCAATGTGATGGCCAGCCACAAGAAGAAACCCATCTTATCTATGACATCCCCTTGATTGGTAGCATAGCCAAAGCCATCGTCGGTGTACTATCGAATGACAGTCTGTCTTTTAAGGTTTATCCCAAAGTTGTACTAAAAAGTGAACTAACGCTGTCCTACAAAAAAGAGACAGAAGAAAAATCGGATGAAGAGCGTTATGACGAGCGCACCGCGCGGTACGAGGAATATCTCAGAAACGGCGGCGCGGAAACGCATCATCGCACCGAGATCCCCAAGCATGAAATCAAAAAGAAATTTTCGCTGGAGGGAAGTCTCTCGATCAAAGAAGGCAGCACGGAAACGAAGTTTGGCACGGGGTTAACGTACGAAAGTAGCAACTACTTACACACGCGTAAACTGCAAGATGAATTTGAAAATATACGTGACCAATTAAAACTCATCTCCAGCATTATCGACACCGTCGGTATGATCAAGTCAGGCATGTATCGAGACACGGGCGAAGAAGACATCAAGCTGGTGACTTGGGAGTTTAAACCACCGGTGCTCAAATTGGGGGGCAGTCAAACCACCACACTCAGTGATAAAGGCCAGCTCATTACCATGGGTAAAACCACATTGGGCCTCGACCCCTTATTTGACTTTTCAATCACCTTGGATGTGATACTCGCGGCAGCCGCGTATTTTAAAATCAAAAACCTGGTGCAAAAGCTTCGCGAAGAGGCGAAAAAGCTGGAAGACAAGGTGAAAGCCGGTCAGCAAGGCGCCTATTTTGGCGCTGAGTTTTTTGTCATGGCCGCCACCAGTCTCAAAACCGAGGGCAGCATTGAATGTGTGCCTAATAAGTCGCCGACGTATGCCTTTGATGCCGAGCAGGCCGTCACAATGACCACCGAGATAGGGATACGAAGCGGCGTTAACGTCTGGGTGTTAGAGGGGCTGTTTGAATTGACAGGCGGTATTGTCGCCAATGCCAAGTGTGTACTTAAAGGCGGAGAGGATAAAACCGAGCTTATCTTCTGCCATGAAGGCATTAAGGCTTATGTCAAAATGAAGGTCACGTTTAGTAGTGGTAAAGATAAAACTACTCAGCGCAACCAAGGCGGCTTTGATGGCTGGGAGAGTGAGAACTCCGCGACCACAAGCGAAGAAGAAACACAAGAGTGGGTGTGGGTTGAGCCATTAAGCCCCAATGACTCCCCGTACCGCACCACATTATTTGGCAGCGAGTAATAGAGGATACCATGAGAGCCATAACGTTAATTTTAACTGTCATTTTATTAGCCGGATGTTTTGGAGATCAAGAAATGAGGCAAGCGAGAGAGCAGGTTTCAACCGTTGATATCGAGATTGATAAAGAAGGCGAGAACCCGCCTGTGTTGTACACCGCCAATATCAGCTCACAGACCATGTACTGCAATGGGTTGGTTAATGGTATTGATGCCATAGACAACCTGAGTTCGACCGCTGCCACTTTCTCTTCGGGGTTTAACGCTACCGCTTACTTACAGCCGGGTGAAAATCAAATAAACATGCGAGTTTTACCTTCGGGGGCGTACGAAGACGATTTTACTTATCGCGCGGACGATACCTGCCAAGTTACCCTATATGGCGCGTTTCCGGATGGTACTAAAAAAGAGATTTCTAACCTGACGGCCACGGTAGAAGACGGCAAACCGACGATTAAAGACTCCACCACCTATCCAGCCAACCACCAATCACCATTGGTTAATGTCGATGGCTCAGTTCGTGGCCCTGTGACTAAGTTTTCTCGTCCTATTCATATCAAAACCTTACCGCGTTGGCGCTGGGTAGATGCGACCCCGTTCGATGAAGATAACCCCAAGCACATGAAAATGCTGCGCCGTGCTTACAGTCACCTTATCACCTTACTCGAAAAGCGTGACTTTGAAGGGTTAAAAATGGCGTGGTCACTCTCGAATCGAGAGAAAGCGAAAGCCGAAGCCTATATGACCGAGCCGGATGAATTTTTTGATGTAATGGATTTACCGGGTAAATTTGAGCGAGCTGATGATGCGCGAGTTGAGCCAAGATTTGATTGGCATAAATATACAGTCAAAAGTTTTATGGATGGACGACTAGTCAGGTTGGAGGATGACATTGGTGACTCTCCTCTTCGCATTATTTCGTTAGAGCAAGATTCTCGCTATACGGCAACACCATTCTTCGCCATCATTGATGGCCGTATGGTGATTGCACGTTAAGGAGGCGCTATGCCAGGGGCAGCACGATTAGGCGATACCGCCGGCGGACATGGGTGTTTTCCGCCCACCGCAGTGACCAGCGCCAGCGCTGGGGTGATGATTAATGGCAAGCCGGCGGCAAGAGTGGGGGATACAGCGGCGCCACACGGCTGCCCATGCCCGAAAACCCCACATGGCTCTCATGGCCGCCAGATTGCCGCGGGCTCAACTGGGGTAATGATTGATGGTAAACCCGCCGCCCGTATTGGCGATGCGCTTAATTGTGGTGGCGTACTGATATCAGGCTCCGGGGATGTCATCATTGGCTAGGGGCGGCAACGCCTCTAGCTACTTCATTATCAGACATAAGCGAGCCGAGATGAAAAAGATTGCTACTGTACTCTGCCTGTTCTTACTCACCGGCTGTTGGAGTGATACAGAAATGATGCAAGCGAGAGAGCAGGTGTCGACCGTTGATATCGAGATTGATAATGAAGGCGAGAATCCGCCTGTGTTGTACACCGCCAATATCAGCTCACAGACCATGTATTGCAATGGGTTGGTTAATGGTATTGATGCTATAGACAACCTAAGTTCGACCGCTGCCACCTTCTCTTCGGGGTTTAACGCTACCGCCTACTTAAAGCCGGGCGAAAACCAAATAAACATGCGAGTTTTACCTTCGGGGGCGTACGAGGACGATTTTACTTATCGTGCGGATGATACCTGCCAGGTCACCCTGTATGGCGCCTTTCCAGACGGCACCAAAAAAGAGATTTCTAACCTGACGGCCACCGTAGAAGACGGCAAACCGACAATTAAAGACTCCACTACCTATCCGGCCAACCACCAATCACCACTGGTGAATGTCGATGGCTCAGTTCGTGGCCCTGTGACTAAGTTTTCTCGTCCTATTCATATCAAAACCTTACCGCGTTGGCGCTGGGTGGATGCCACCCCGTTCGATGAAAACAACCCCAAGCACATGAAAATGCTGCGCCGTGCTTACAGCTACCTTACCACCTTGCTCGAAAAGCGTGACTTTGAAGGGTTAAAAATGGCCTGGTCACTCTCGAACCGAGAGAAAGCGAAAGCCGAAGCCTATATGACCAAGCCGGATGAATTTTTTGATGTAATGGATTTGCCTGGAGATTTTGAACGGGCTTCTGATGTCCAAGCAGAACCAAGGCGCGAATGGCATGAGTACTCATTAAAGAGCCTTATGGATGGACGTTTAGTCAGATTAGAGGATCAACGTGGTATGTCTCCAATCAGATATGGCTCGGATGAATTAGATTTAATTACGAGTCTGGATCCGTTCTTTGCCATCATTGATGGTCGTATGGTCATTGCACGCTAAGGAGGCGCTATGCCAGGGGCAGCACGATTAGGCGATACCGCCGGCGGACATGGGTGCTTTCCGCCCACCGCAGTGACCAGCGCCAGCGCTGGGGTGATGATTAATGGCAAGCCGGCGGCAAGAGTGGGGGATGCAGCGGCGCCACACGGCTGCCCGTGCCCGAAAACCCCACATGGCTCTCATGGTCGCCAGATTGCCGCGGGCTCAGCTGGGGTAGTGATTGACGGTAAACCCGCTGCCCGCATTGGCGATGCGCTTAACTGTGGTGGCGTACTGATATCAGGCTCCGGGGACGTCATCATTGGCTAGGGGCGGCAACGCCCCTAGGTCATCTCACACAGTATTGAAAACTATCTTCAGTTATGACTTGTTCAATGGCTGATTAAGCACCGCTTGAATGGTCAATTGCACTTCCGGTGAAATCAGCCCGCATACCAAATCATTCAGTGCTTGGATGCGCTCATCATTGGCTTTGGCATCATCATCGAGATAGCCTTGCTCACGGAGCGTATCCACAAAGGTACTGAACACGCCTTTATCAAAAAACTCCGGCGCGTTGATCCCGTGTAGGCGGCTTAAACGCTGTGCCAACATTTGGCTGTGTTTTTCCAGATCACGCTTTTCAATATGCGGCTGGTGGGTGTACAAGGTCAACGTAATTGCATAGCGCTGCAAGGTTTCGACGATGGTACGCCCCAGCAATTGCAACTCACCCAGCTTGGCATTGTTCATGGTCACTTTATCGTCGTTACAACAAATCAGCGACTGTGCCTGCATGGCATGCAATAGCGCATCAAAGTAGCTATCTAAGCTGGCTTGGTCAAAACTCATAAACAGCTCGGCTTTGAGCAGCGGATACAGCTGCTGTACGCAGGCGCGTAAGCCACTTTGGCTGATGGTTTTGTGGGTGATCAGGATCTGCGCAATCAATGAAGGCAGCGCCACCAAATGGATCACGTTGTTGCGATAATAGGTCATCAAAATCGCTTGCTGACGGTTCAGCGAGATCACATCGCCCATGGTGTCTTTCTCGACCACAAACTTATTCAGTGACAACGCATGGTCGACTAAGTCCGCGGGACTGTCTTGCGGCACACTGCAACAGGCCGAATACGGCGCTTGTGTAAGCAGCTGTTGATACACCGCCAGTTGGGTCTCCAAAGCCTCGCGGCTTAAAGCGCGTTGACGGGAGGCCAGCAGCGCGGTGGCACAAAGAGTCAGGGCATTAGTGGCGGCCGCATCGTTAATCCGAGTCATCACTTTTTCAGCCAAGTCATTGACCACTGGGTTCATCCAAGCGGGTTTCTGCGGCTCGATCGGATTGATGTAATCATGCCAGTCCGGCACTTTGTCGTTTAGGTGTTGGTTCAGTGGAATAGGCTCGCCAAAGTTGACGTAACCCAGTCCGTAGTTACGCAGCTTGCGCACAATGCCTACCACTTGACCAAAGCTCTCTTTCTCTTTGCGTTGGCCTTGCAGCTCTTTGGCGTAGGTGCTGACCTCCATCACGTGCTCGTAGCCAATATAGACGGGCACCAAGGTGATTGGGCGTTGTTGACCGCGAAGCATGGCTTGCAAGGTCATGGCAAGCATCCCCGTTTTCGCCGGTAGCAAGCGACCTGTGCGTGAGCGGCCGCCCTCGGAGAAGTACTCGACCGAATAGCCGCGGGCAAATAACTCTGCCAGGTATTCACGGAAAACGGTGGAATACAGGCGGTTGCCTTTAAAGCTGCGACGAATAAAGAAGGCGCCACCACGGCGGAATAAGGGCCCAGCCGGGAAGAAGTTAAGGTTTACGCCGGCGGCAATATGCGGCGGTACCAGTCCTTCTTTGTACAGCACATACGACAGCAACAAGTAGTCCATGTGTGAGCGGTGGCAGGGCACATAGACTATTTCATGGCCGTCTTGCGCCAACTGACGCACGCGCTCGGCGTTGTTGACGTTGATGCCTTGATACAGCTTGTTCCACAACCAAGTCAGCAGGCGATCACTATAGCGAATCAAGCGATAGGAGAAGTTGGCGGCGATCTCTTCCATCATATCGACCGCTTCTTTGCGCACTTTCTCAACCGAAACATTGCGGCTTTGCGCTTCATCGTGAACCACTTTGTCGATCGCTTTCGAGGCCAGCAGACGCTTAAAGAGTAAGGCGCGATTCGGGAGGCGAGGTCCCGAGGCAGCGAGTTTTTGACGCGAGAAGTGGATCATCGCCACCCGCGCGAGCTTATGCGCGATCGCTTGGTCGGTGCCGTGCTTGTCGGCCATATAGCGTAGCGATACCGCTTGGCTGATACGCACCATGCCATCACGGCCACGGGTCAGAATCGTCCACAGTTTCTCAGGGCCATTCATGGCGCGCAAAATCGCTTGATCACGCTGCGTTTCGTTGCCCGGGTCCCGCTGCCACAGCACCGAGGCGGGGACGAGCTGAATATCTAGCTCACTGTCTTGGCGATGAAGGTTAAGTAAATCTTTAAAATGCGCCAACGAGCGGGCCGGTAAATCTTGCTGACCACTAAATACCTTGCGGCCGTGGCTAATAAACACGTAGCGCGGCAAGGTAGTATCCCCAATGGTGAGGGGTTTTAACGGATCAGGCAGCCCTTGACGCAAACAGGTTCGCCTAAGGGTCAGTAAATCCGTGTGGGAGTGAAACGGCAGCACATAGACGATGGGCCGTGTTAACGATAGGTTGAGCTGCTCAATAGGTTCGGATGGAATACAGTGGGTTTTTACCCATGCAGAGAGCGGCAAATTCAATAGCTTATAATAGAGTTTTTGCCAGAGAGCCATAACGGTTAGCGCCTCAAAATCAAAATGCGCGCCAAGGATAGCAGAAAAGTACAGCGAACTCGCAACGAAAGGTCGGGAAATTACGCTAACCCACCGTTTCAAGCCACAATGAGATCCGCTTCTCGCTGCGCGAATTAGGCCTTTTCAAGCATTTAATTACTGGATATACTCACAGTTMACTGTATAAAAAGACAGGTAAGAGCATGAAGCCGTTAACCGCGAGACAACAGCAGGTTTTTGATTTAATCAAAGCCCATATCGAAGAGACAGGGATGCCGCCGACCCGTGCCGAGATAGCTCGTCAGTTGGGTTTTCGTTCCGCGAACGCGGCGGAAGAGCATCTAAAAGCCTTAGCCCGTAAAGGGGTGCTGGAAATTATTCCCGGCGCGTCACGAGGTATTCGTCTGATTTGCGAAGAAGAAGTGGTCGCTCCAGAAGATCAAGGTTTGCCGCTGATTGGTCGCGTGGCGGCTGGTGAGCCAATATTGGCGCAAGAGCATGTCGAAAGTCATTACCAAGTTGACCCTGCCTTGTTCAAACCGCGCGCAGACTTTTTATTACGCGTCAACGGCATGAGCATGAAAGACATTGGCATCCTAGATGGCGATCTACTGGCGGTGCACAAGACCCAAGATGTGCACAATGGCCAAGTCGTTGTCGCTCGCGTTGATGACGATGTGACCGTGAAGCGTCTTGAGAAAAAAGGCGCGCAAGTGGTATTGCACGCTGAAAATGACGAATTTATGCCGATCTCGGTGGATTTAACCGCACAATCACTGACCATTGAAGGCGTGGCTGTGGGTGTGATCCGTAACGCCGATTGGATGTAATAGGTTTCTGGCACGGGCGCCGCTCGCCCGTGATTTGACCGCGGTTAAAAAAACACCTTTGCATTATTGCTCAGGCAAACGATAATTATTATCATCTGTAATTATCGTATGTGGAGGTGTCCGTGCGTACTCAACAGCATTCTGTTCCTAGCAAGCTATTTAAGCCGATGTGGCTGCGCAGCCGTGAGAGCCTTACCGATGATGGGGTGATTTACGATCCGGWGGCGGCTGCAGCCTGTCAGGGATGTGTTCTCCAGCCCGAATGTGATTGGCACAACTTGGATCAAACCCAGTTGCTTTATGCCACGCTTACCAGTCAATGTGATGCGATTGTAAAACAATTCTTAGCCCAGCATCCCACCGCGTGGATTATCAACGTGGGAGGCGGACTCGATACCCGTTTTTACCGTCTCGACAATGGCCGTTGCCGTTGGCTAGAGGTAGATGTCGACGAAACCTTACTCTGGCGTGAGCGACTCTTTCATACCAGTGAACGGTTTCGGATGGTGCAGGGCTCGGTCAGGCAGCTTGATTGGCTGGATCAGTTAGCGGTACCTGCCGGTCACCCCACCATGCTAATTTGTGACCAAGCCTTACTAGAGTGCAGTAACCGCGAAATTTCAGCCTTTTGCCATCATATCAGCCGCCACTTTCCGCAAATGGAAGCATGTTTAGTGCTGGCGGGGGACAAATGTCATACCCGCATGGGACAAAAGTTGGGCTGCGAACAGTACCAACATGGTTTTGCCGACCCGAGAATGGCGATCGTGAACGCGTTGCCGTGGGCGTGCCGCGTAGAAGAAAAATCACCGCTCGATAAACCCTGTCCCCGTTGGCGGTTGTGGCAACGTGCATTAGCGGCCATGCCACGCTATCGTCTCCGTTTCACACCTGTTGTCCTTCATATCGAGTTATAGCTTTTCGCACTATCGTTTTTCTGCCGTCGTGCTCACACAAGGTGGGCACGTGTCTGGCTTTATGATCTTTTTCGCCGCGATTTTTTGTCCTTTTCGCCATCCTTGCCTAACTTAATTGTAAATAAAACGTTAACTATCGTTAGTGATTGTATCTGTGCGTATTCTCGCCAGCGTCAGTCATGAGTGAGGCAGGAGGAAGCCGTGTTGAGGCGCCGATTACTACTTTTGATAGGGACAATGCTCCTTCCTGCAGTGGGTGTGCATGCTGCAGAACGAGAAGGTTGGAACCTCACCCAAGGGGTCACGGCCATCAGTCAGCAGGTGTATGACCTGCACATGACCATCTTTTATATCTGCGTTGCGATTGGTGTGCTGGTGTTCGGGGTGATGTTTTGGGCCATTATCCGCCATCGTAAATCCAAAGGCGCTAAACCTGCCTCATTCCATGAAAGCACCAAGGTAGAAATTGCGTGGACGCTCGTGCCGTTTTTGATTTTGGTGGGTATGGCGATTCCGGCCACCCAAGTGTTACTCGATATGGAAGACACCACCGAGCCGGAGCTCACGGTGCAGGTCACGGGCTCACAATGGAAGTGGCATTACCGCTATTTTGACCATGACGTTGCCTTTTTTTCTCTGCTTGCCTCCAGCCCCGAACAAATCCGCAATGAAAGACAAAAGCGTGACACCTATTTACTCGAGGTCGATCAGCCTCTGGTGTTGCCAGTCGGGCGCAAGGTGCGCTTTTTAATCACCTCACAAGATGTGATTCATTCGTGGTGGGTGCCCGCCTTTGCGGTGAAGAAAGACGCTAACCCCGGTTTTATTAATGAGGCGTGGACCAAAATTGATAAGCCCGGCATTTATCGCGGCCAATGTGCAGAGCTGTGCGGTAAAGACCACGGCTTTATGCCGATTGTGGTGATCGCCAAGCCGCAAGAGGAATTTGATGCTTGGGTGCAAAAAACGGCGCTAGCACAGCAAAAAGCGCGCGAAGAGGAGCAACGCTTGCTGGACATGGAAATGCCGATGGATGAGCTGATGGCGCTTGGCAAGCAAGTGTATGACAGCCGCTGTGGCATGTGTCACCAAAGCGAAGGACAAGGGATGCCGGGCGTGTTCCCCGCGTTGGCCGGCGCTGAGATTGCCATTCAGCCGGATAGGTTGGTCGATCATATTGATATTGTCGTCAACGGCAAAGCAGGTACCGCCATGCAAGCGTTTGGTCCGCAATTGTCGCTCAAAGAATTGGCGGCGGTGGTGACTTATGAGCGCAATGCGTGGGGCAATGACACCGGTGATACCGTACAAGCTGCGCAAATCAACGCGGTGAAGTCAGGTGAAGATCTTTAGGAGCGCGTGATGACAGATACTACCCCAGATACCTTGCATGACGATCATCACCACAAACCGCGTGGGATCATGCGTTGGGTGTTGACCACCAACCACAAAGATATTGGCTCCATGTATCTGATTTTTAGCTTCACCATGTTTTTACTGGGTGGGGCGATGGCGATGGTTATTCGTGCTGAGCTTTTCCAGCCCGGTCTGCAACTGGTTGAGCCTAACTTTTTCAACCAAATGACTACAGTACACGGCCTGATCATGGTGTTTGGCGCGGTGATGCCCGCGTTTACCGGTTTGGCTAACTGGATGGTGCCGATGATGATAGGGGCGCCGGACATGGCGCTGCCGCGGATGAATAACTGGAGTTTTTGGATCCTGCCGTTCGCGTTCTTACTGCTTATTGGTTCCTTGTTTATGGAAGGCGGCGGCCCTAACTTTGGCTGGACGTTTTACGCACCGCTGTCGACCACTTATAGCCCAAACAGTACCGGCCTGTTTGTCTTCGCCCTGCATATCATGGGGATCAGCTCAATCATGGGGGCCATCAATGTGATTGTCACCATCACCAATATGCGTGCGCCGGGCATGACCTACATGAAAATGCCGCTGTTTGTTTGGACGTGGCTGATCACGGCCTTTTTGTTGATTGCGGTAATGCCGGTATTGGCAGGGGCCGCCACCATGGTGCTTACCGATAAGTATTTTGGCACCAGCTTTTTTGATGCCGCGGGGGGCGGCGATCCTGTGATGTTCCAGCATATTTTCTGGTTCTTTGGTCACCCCGAGGTCTACATCATGATTTTGCCCAGCTTTGGCATTATCTCGGCCATTGTCCCTGCGTTTTCACGGAAGCGCCTGTTCGGCTATAGCTCGATGGTGTATGCCACCGCCTCGATTGCGGGGTTAAGCTTTTTGGTATGGGCGCACCATATGTTCACCACTGGGATGCCTGTGTTTGCCGAATTGTTTTTCATGTTCTGCACCATGCTGATCTCGGTGCCGACTGGGGTGAAAGTCTTTAACTGGGTCGCCACCATGTGGCGGGGATCCTTGACCTTTGAAGTACCCATGTTGTTTGCAATTGCCTTTATTGTGCTGTTCACCATCGGCGGGTTTTCGGGCTTGATGCTGGCAATCACGCCGGTCGATTTTCAGTATCACGATACTTATTTTGTGGTGGCGCACTTCCACTATGTGCTGGTTTCGGGGGCGGTGTTCTCGATTATGGCCGCGGCTTACTACTGGCTCCCCAAGTGGACCGGCCATATGTTTAATGAAACCTTAGCCAAGTGGCACTTTTGGTGCTCGGTGATTTCGGTCAATGTGCTTTTCTTCCCCATGCACTTTCTGGGACTGGCGGGGATGCCACGCCGGATCCCCGATTATGCGCTGCAATTTGCGGACGTGAACGCCATTGTCAGCATCGGTGGCTTTGCCTTTGGCTTATCACAACTTATTTTCCTCGCGGTGGTGATCAAATGCGCGCGTGGCGGTGAGCCTGCTGCGGCGAAGCCGTGGGAGGGTGCCGAAGGGCTGGAGTGGACTGTGCCTTCACCGGCACCGTATCACACCTTTGAGACACCACCGGATCTAGAGGAGACGCGCCATGGCCACTGAGTCTGCGCGCTCGGTGCGCCGCTTACTGCTGCTCGCAGTGGTGATGTTTGGCTTTGCCTTTGCCTTAGTGCCTTTGTATGACGTGTTCTGTGACGTTACTGGGATCAATGGTAAAACCGACAATGAGGCCGCCGCATCCAGTGCGGGTATTGACCAAGATCGCTTGGTGACCATTGAATTTATTGCCTACATCAACCCGGGGATGCGCTGGACGTTCGAGCCCCAAGTTAAACGTATGCAGGTGCATCCCGGTGAAACCCATACCATCAACTACCTAGCCACCAACAATGCGCGCTATGACACCATCGGCCAAGCGGTGCCTTCGGTCTCACCCGGGATAGCCGCGCAATACTTGAACAAAATTGAATGCTTTTGTTTTAACCGTCAGCCTTTACCGCGTGGCGAGGATGCGGCTTTGCCCCTCGTGTTTTACGTGGATCCTGAGCTGCCGGATGACATTAACCACTTAACGCTGGCCTACACCTTGTTTGATGTGACCGCCAGCGCCAAGGAATAAGGAGGCGCTCATGGCGACGCCTGAACGTTATTATGTCCCTGCGGCGAGTATTTGGCCGATTGTTGGTGCGGTGGCGCTGTTCCTGATTGCCGCTGGCGCAGGTGCCACGGTGGGCGGTTTATTTGGTGGCAATGGCCCTTGGCTGTTGCTGGCCGGCACCGTACTTATTTTGGTTATGCTCACCGGTTGGTTTCGCGACGTGATCCGCGAATCCATGCAAGGGCTGTACTCGGCCCAAATGGACCGCTCTTTTCGCCAAGGAATGAGTTGGTTTATTTTCTCTGAAGTGATGTTTTTTGGCGCCTTTTTTGGTGCGCTCTTTTATGCCCGCTTTATCGCCGTTCCGTGGCTGGGGGGGGCGAGTAACAATGCGATGACGGCCGCGGTATTGTGGCCAGATTTCGTCGCTCAGTGGCCACTCACTTTAACCCCGGGCGGGATTGAAACCACCGCGATGCCCGCGATGGGGTTACCGCTGTTAAACACCTTTATCCTCCTGACCTCTTCTGTGACGCTCCAGATTGCCCATACCGCGATGGAGAAAAACCAACGGGGGCGAATTAAAAGCTTCCTATTGGCCACGGTGTTATTAGGCGCATTGTTTATGTTTTTTCAGGGCGAAGAATATATCCATGCTTACCAAGAAATGGATCTACGTCTCGACTCTGGGGTCTATGGCAACACCTTTTATTTATTAACTGGGTTTCATGGCCTACACGTTACATTAGGCACCATCATGTTGTTTGTGATTTGGTTACGTGTATTACGCGGCCACTTCACGCCGACACAACACTTTGGTTTTCAAGCCAGTGCTTGGTATTGGCACTTTGTTGATGTGGTGTGGTTATGCTTGTTCGTTTTTGTATACATCTTATAGCTCAATAGGGGCGTGGGTTGGGGGTAATCCAGCCCATTGAGAGCGCCAATAAAAGCAGTAAGAAGATACAGACGGAAAATAAAACGCGACGGCCCAAAAAGCGAGATAAAGGCACGGAGCGATCGCCATTGAGCAAGACAGGAATGGCACGAAATAAGTTAAATAAAATAAAGATCAGCAAACAAATCAGAATAGCTTTGACCAGCATAAGCGCTCCTTAGCGCAATAGGTAATCATGAAACAAGGACGGCGAATGGGGTTTCTGATATTGACTTTGGTTGTGGTCGCGCTACTCGTCAAGTTAAGTCATTGGCAATGGACGCGTGGCGTGCAAAAAGCCCAGCACTTGGCACAGTTTGATGCCAATCAAGCCCCCAACTCACTTTCAGGCATGGTGCGAAAAGGCCAACGGTTGGCGCTCGACGGCCAGTTTCGCCCTGAATTTGCCGTGTGGCTGGATAATCAGACCCACCAAGGTCAGGTTGGCTATCGCCTTTTTCTTCCTTTTGTGCCGAGCCAACAGCCATCGCCGAGTCAACAGCCATCGCCGAGTCAACAGCCATCGCAATGGTGGCTGGTGGAATTGGGCTGGGTGGCCGCGCCAGCATTGCGCCGCTTGCCGGCCGTGCCCGCGTTGGCATCGCGCTACCAGCTGTCTGGCTTTGTCGATACACCCTCTGAGCGGGTGGTACTCAAGGAAGAAACGGCATCGCACGCCTGGCCCGCTCGGGTTCAGCGCATTGATTTAAAAGTACTTAACGCCCAACTGACAACGCTGAATACGCAGTGGTTGATACGGACAGAAACATTGATGGATGTGACCACGCCGAGTCGGGATGCCTTGGCGCAAGCGGGGATTACGCCGGTGTGGCAGCCGGTGGTGATGCCACCGGTAAAACATTATGGCTATGCCTTGCAATGGGCACTCATGGCGCTCGCAGTCAGTATTGGCGCGGGCATCTGGTGGTACAAAACAAAACAGAGGGAAGCGGTGTGAAAGGACGCATGACGCTCCTAGCATTGATTGGTATTTTTGTCCTGCCTGTGGTGGTGGCGAAATTGGTGCTAGAGCAAAGCTGGTATGAAAAAGGGGTCACTAATTACGGACAGTTTCTCGCTGAGCCGGCGACCTTGAATTGGTTGCCTGAGCAAGGTCATTGGCGATTAATATACCGAGTGCCAGAGCAATGTGATTCGGTATGTGAGCAAGCCCTGTTTCAGTTAACACAAATTCCGATTGCGGTCGGCAAAGAGCGCGATCGGGTCACTAGCGTGGCACTGACAAGCTCGACCCCTAACGCACCGGAGGTACTGACATGGCAAATCCTGACGACGGAGCAGGCGCAGGCATGGCAGCAGCAAGCATTTGATAAAAATACCATTTATCTTAGCGATCCGATGAATAATGTGGTGCTGGCCTATCCTGTCAGTGACGATAAAACGAAGTGGGTGGCGCAAGGCAAAGGTTTATTGCGTGATCTCAAACGGCTTCTTAAATTGTCGAAGGTAGGCTGATTATGGCAACGCGTCGCTACCAACTCGCCGTCTTATCTACACTGATACTGGCCGTGCTGGTGGTTGGGCTTGGCGCGTTTACCCGCCTTACTGAAGCGGGGCTGGGCTGCCCAGACTGGCCCGGATGCTATGGCCATTTGGCAGTACCGGCCAGTGAAAGCGCGCAATCGGTCGCCATGTCGCGTTTTCCTGATGCGCCGCTTGATATCAATAAAGCATGGAATGAAATGTTGCACCGCTACGTGGCGGGCACCTTAGGGCTGGCGATTTTTGCGTTGGCGTGGATCAGCTGGCGACGTCCTGACTATCAGGCTTTACGACCACTGACCACCTTGCTCAGTGTAGTGGTCATCGCGCAAGCCGCCCTAGGGATGTGGACCGTGACTTTAAGTTTGATGCCGGTGGTGGTGATGGCGCACTTACTCGGTGGTTTCACCACGGTATGCTTGCTAGTTTGGCTGGCGGTGGCGACAGGCGCGCTCCGATTGCCTGTGTTTTCGATGTCGTCATCGGCGCGCCGCGTGGGCACGTTGGCTTTGGTCGCGGTGATTGTGCAAATCGGTCTCGGTGGCTGGACCTCCGCCAACTATGCCGCCACCGTCTGCACTCAGCTACCTATCTGCGAAAGCCCTTGGTGGCAGCTTTTCACCCCCTCCGCTTTTCATCCCGTCAGTCCTCTTAGCGAAACCTATCAATTTGGCGTGCTGAACCATGCCGAGCGGGTGACCATTCATGCCACCCACCGTCTGGGCGCCATGGTGGTCACTGTATTAGTGCTCGCTTGGGCATGGATGCTGTGGCGTGCTGGGGGGCGCGCGCTGGCAATGGCAGTGAGTGGTGTGCTGGCGATGCAAATTACGTTAGGGGTGACCAATGTGGTTGCGCTACTGCCGCTGAGTGTGGCGGTGGCACACAACTTAGGGGGATTATCACTGTTGGTTACGTTGCTGATCACTCGGCGTTTATCTCTTTCCTCGTCACTATCCCAAGGAGCTCGTGATGGCACAGTTTCAACGTACCGCTAGTGTTTCGACACGGGTTGGCGCCAATTGGCGTGATTATTACGAGCTGACCAAACCGCGTGTGGTTGCTATGTTGCTTCTCACCGCGTTGGTGGGCATGTGCTTAGCCACTCCCGGCTGGCCACCTTGGTCGGCGGTGCTGGTGGGATTATTTGGCATTGGTGCGCAAGCCAGTGCCGCGGCGGTGTTTAATCACGTTATCGACTGGAAAATTGACACGAAAATGCAGCGTACCCGCCATCGCCCCGTAGCCGAGGGACGAGTCAGTCAAGGCGCCGCGTTGGCCTTTGCGGTGATACTGATGGTGATGGGATTCATTGCCTGTTGGTGGCTGAACCCGCTCACGGCTTGGCTAACGTTTGCCAGTCTAGTCGGGTATGCGTTGGTGTATACCCAATGGCTTAAACCCGCGACCCCGCAAAATATCGTGATTGGCGGGTTGGCGGGTGCAATGCCGCCTTTGCTAGGCTGGACCGCGGTGACCGGAGAGCTTCACGCCCACGCGCTGCTGCTGGTGATGATCATTTTTACGTGGACGCCGCCTCACTTTTGGGCGTTAGCGATACATCGCCGCCATGATTATGCCAAAGCCGATGTGCCGATGCTGCCTGTCACTCATGGGGTAGGGTTTACCCAAACTATGGTCTTGCTTTACACCCTACTGCTGGTCATCGTGGGCATTTTCCCTTGGCTGACCGGGATGAGTGGTTGGTTGTATCTGGTAGGGGCGACCACGTTAAATCTGGTCTTTGTCGGTTACGCTTGGCGACTGAAAACCCAGTCGCAAAAAGGCATCGCGTGGCAGACCTTTAAGTTCTCGATATGGCATATCTTCGCGACCTTTGTGGTGCTCCTTGCCGACCACGCGTTGCGCTATTAAGGGGCTACTTTAGCCCTTGCGCCGACAGCACGGTGGCTTTGTCGGCGACAAAAGACACTTTGATATGCTTACCATCGCCGCCCCACACACAGTGGGTTAAGCCCATGGTGTCGTCGCATTGGCTAGGCTCGCCAATGTGGCTCACAACCGCGTCATAGCTCATGCCCACTTCGAGCTGATCGTAGTTTTGCTTGGTCACTTTCGAGCAACCCGCTAGCAATACCGCCAACACACAGGCAAAAAATACACGCATAACCTTTCCTTTTTTACAGAGGTGATGAGCCTAGTTGGCGCAATGCAACTGATGCAGTGCAATGGCCGCTCGTCGATTAGATTGTCGCAATGGTACACTGCTGCATCGATAAGGGCCACCCGCTGACCTTGCCGGTTATCGCTGCAATCGTGTTCTTTATCAAAAATGATACATCATCCTGACGCATAGCGTGGCGTCCAATATTGAGAACGAGGAAGTATGTGGCAGTCTCTCACTCAGCGTGAGCTTCATTGGCGGGTCTTATCGCTGGCTTTACCTATGGTGATCTCCAATATCACCGTCCCCCTGTTAGGGTTAGTGGATGCCGCGGTGATCGGCCACTTAGACCATGCATGGTATTTAGGTGGTGTGGCGGTTGGCAGCACCATGATAAATGTGACCTTTTGGCTGTTGGGCTTTTTGCGTATGGCGACCACCGGGTTTACCGCGCAAGCCTATGGCGCGAGTGATAACCGTGAGTTGGCGGCCACCTTTGTGCGTGGCGCGTCCTTAGCGGGCTTGCTGGCTGTACTGTTGATCGCGCTGCATGTGCCTATTTTAGAGGGGGTGATGCACTTTAGTGATGCCAGCGCCGAGGTGAAACATTACGCGAGCCAGTACTTCTCCATTCGGATCTTTAGTGCGCCGGCGACCTTGATGAACTTGGTGATCATGGGTTGGCTACTGGGGGCGCAAAATGCGCGCCAGCCGATGTGGCTGCTGATTGTGGTTAACAGTGCCAATATTGTCCTTGATTTGCTGTTTGTGGTGGGTCTCGATATGAAAGTCGAAGGAGCTGCTGCAGCGAGTGTGGCTGCCGATTATCTCGGCCTCATGTTGGGGCTCTATTTTGTCAAAGGTATCTGGCAATCGCGTCAGTTACCGACCGTTCGGTCGGTGTTTGAGCGCGGGCTAACTGGGATGAGCCGCTTGCTTAAGCTTAATCGAGACATCTTTTTACGCAGCCTTAGCTTGCAGTTGGCGTTTACCTTTATGACCTTCCAAGGGGCGACGCTCGGCGATGACATTGTGGCCGCCAATGCGGTGCTGATGAGTTTTCTGATGCTGATTTCTTTTGCAATGGACGGCTTTGCCTATGCGATGGAGGCAATGGTGGGTAGAGCGATTGGCGCGCAGAGCAAGTCTGCGTTGTTGGTGTCATTGATAGGTAGCACGTTTTGGTCGTTGGTGATTTGCCTGGCTATCACGCTGGCATTTGGTGTGGCAGGCCGTCACATCATTGCGCTGATTTCTGACATCGAGGCGGTGCGTGACCAAGCGGCGCGTTATTTACCTTGGCTAGTGGCCATGCCTTTAGTGTCGATGTGGTGCTTTTTGCTCGATGGTATCTTTATTGGTGCGACGCGGGGTAAAGACATGCGCAATGGGATGTTCGTCGCCACCGCCGGCTTTTTTGTTGCATGGTGGCTAGCGCAAGATTGGGGCAATCACGCCCTGTGGTTAGCGATGCTTACTTTTATGGCGCTACGAGGGCTCAGTCTCGCGGTGTGCTTTGTTTACCACTGGCGACGAGATAGCTTTTTTGACGTCACGCACTGAGACCTATCAACAAAAAAACAGGCCAGTTGGCCTGTTTTTGCGATGGAAGGGCAGCGTCTTAATAGTAAGAGTGATCGCCACGCGCGTGCTCGGTCACATCGCGCACACCCTTTAGCTCGCCGCTGAACTCGGCCAGCAACTGCTTTTCGATCCCTTCTTTTAAGGTCACGTCTACCATTGAACAGCCATTGCAACCGCCACCGAATTGCAAAATCGCCACGGCGTCATCGGTGATTTCAATCAAGTTAACATGGCCGCCATGGCTGGCAAGCTGTGGGTTGACTTGGCTTTGAATCACGTAATCAACACGCTCCATCAAAGGCGCATCGGAGGCCACTTTCCGCATTTTCGCATTCGGTGCTTTCAGCGTCAGCTGTGAGCCCATTTTATCGGTGACAAAGTCGATTTCCGCTTCGTCTAAAAACGGTAGGCTTAGCTCATCAATGAAAGCAGAGAAGCCGTTGAATTTGAGTTCGGTATCGCTGCTTTCTACTGCTTCGGGTGGACAATAAGAAACACCGCACTCGGCGTTTGGCGTGCCTGGGTTAACCACAAACACGCGAATATTGGTGCCCTCGGGCTGTTGCTCAAGCAACTTCACAAAGTGGCTTTGTGCATTTTCTGAAATTTTGACTTCTGACACGACAAATACCTGACTAATCCAGTGTGTTTTGTACAGTGTACTCCGGTTTTTACTTGCTATCACCCCTTGTTCAATGTGGCTAATTTATGGTCACTGCGGTTTATCTCAAGGGAGCTTGGTCCGCGCAATACAATAAATATCGACCCGTTTCGCACCCGCTCGGCGCAACAAACGGCAAAGTTGACTGACCGTTTCTCCGGTTGTCACCACGTCGTCGACAAGCGCAACATGCTCTGCCGGCAATGCACCGTGCAAGCGAAATGCCCCGCGCAGGTTCTTCAGTCGCGCAGATCTATCCAACCCTTGCTGAGGCGAGGTATGGCGAGTACGCCTTAGATAGTGATTGACGACTTGGCTGCCGAGCCGCTGTTGTAGCGCCCATGCCAGATGGGCGCTTTGGTTAAAGCCGCGTTGTAGCCGTCGCCGCCAGTGTAAGGGAACAGGCAGTAAGACTGGGGCTGGCGTGTCGATTTTCTCGCTGAGCAGCGTGGCGAACGGAAGGGCGATCTCGAAGTCTCCTTGATATTTAAAGCGGTGAACCAAATCAGGGAGCGGGTCGAGGTAGGCACTGATCGCGGTAAGCGTATGCCACGCAGGTGGATGGCTGAGGCACTGACCACAATGTGTTTGAGGGGTGAGCACCGGCAAGCCACAACATTGACACCCGTAGGCCTGATGATGTTTATCCCAGCACGCATCGCAGCACAAGGTGTGATCGGCAGGGAGGGATAAGCGACACACGGGGCACTGATGGGGCAAAGATTTGCCCCTAATGCTTTGCCAAACGCCAGCAAGGCGAGGGGGATGAATTGCTGGTATCATAGCCATCCTGATGAAAAAGAGTACAAAGGCAGTGTAAAGCATGGCGTTATGTGATTGGCAATCTTACGGACAAGGCCCCGATCTGGTTCTCATTCATGGTTGGGGAATGAACAGTGCTGTTTGGTCGCTTATCTTGCCGTACCTCACTGCAAACTACCGAGTTCATTGTGTTGACTTGCCCGGATTTGGGTTGAGCCCCGCACAGCCGGGGCTTGATTTAGAACAACTGGCACAAGTGTTGCTTAAAGAATCACCAGCGCAAGCAACTTGGTTGGGCTGGTCACTGGGCGGATTGGTGGCCACGCAAGCGGCCCTGCTCGCGCCCCATCGTTTGACGGGGCTCGTGACGGTCGCAAGCTCACCCAAGTTTGTCGCGGAACCGGGATGGCGAGGCATTAAACCCGCGGTGCTGAATGCATTTGCCTCACAGCTTGAGCAGGATTTTTCTTTGACCGTGGAGCGATTTATGGCGTTGCAGGCCATGGGGTCGCCCACTGCGAAGAAAGACATTAAAGCGCTCAAGCAGGCAGTGTTTTCACGACCTGCACCGGATCCTCAGGCTCTGGCCGATGGTTTGCAAATACTGGCTTCGGCGGATTTACGTCAAGCATGCCAGTCAATTCGCTTACCTTGGCTGCGGTTGTACGGTCGCCTCGATGGTTTGGTGCCTGTCGCCGTGGCGGGACAGATGGACGCTTGGTTACCGCATTCACCGAGTGAGGTGTTTGCACACAGTGCCCATGCCCCTTTTGTCACTGAGCCTGACGGTGTGGTAGACAGGCTCACCGCCTTTCTGGCAACCAATTGCCGCCCTGACTGCGCGCGCTGAACGATTTTTGGCAGAATTGACTAAATCTTGTCATTCCTCTGCCGATAAGTTAACTATGTCACTTGCTCTGGTATGAGGAGAGACCATAATGAACGTAGGCAACGTTGGGCAGTCTCAGGCCTATCATCCACAGTCGATGAAGCCAAAATCGCCGCCGCAAACGCAACCAAATGCGGACAAAGAGGTCAAAGATACAAAGCCCGCTGAGACAGCGGCCACCCCAGCGGTGAAAGACGTCAAGGATGCGAAAGCAGCCAAAAACGCTGAAGGCGTTGACAAGTCTAAAGAGAAATCATCGGTCGAATCCTTTACTTATGGCGCGTTGGGCATGGACCATCCGGAAAAAGTGAAGGAAAACGATGATACCGCCTATAACGCAGGACAATTTTTGTCTGCGCTGGGAACAATAGGCACAATACTCGCGGTTGTCGTCTAAACTATAAGGAGACGAGGCCGGACTGACAACGAGGCCTTCAGCTGATGTTGGGAGGTAGCATCAGATGAATATATCGCCAGCAAGCGTCAGTATCCCAACTGTCGCGCCATCGGTGAACCCGCCAACTGAGCAAGTTGCGCGGGAAAATCGCGTGCGCGAAAAAATTGTTCCGACCAAACAGCCGCCCGCGTTGGATCATGAAAAACCAGCGACGGAGCAAGACAAGCAACTGCGTAATCCGTCGTGGGATCCGTCGCAGCACCCCAATTATTCTTTCGACTATACCCCCGAGTCATTTAAAGACGCCGACTACAACGGCGCCAATGTTGCTAACCGCATTGATGCTATCACTCGTAGCGAGCCCGGAGACGAGGCGCGACCAGAAAACGGCTATCCGTTGGGGCTCAAAATGCCCGAAGAGGTGTTGGAGAAAATTGAGCAGCTGCAAAGATTTGAACGCACACGTGCGGTGGTCGCGATGCGCTACCAGCAAGCGACCGTGGCGAATATGCCATCAGAAGTATTAATTGTGATTTAAGCTCGGTCCGTTGAGCCGATTGACGTTAAAGCCCCGCCAAGACGAACGGGGCTTTTTTGCGTCATTAAGAGCGCTTGGCGCGGGCAAAGGCATCTGCCATGCTCCCGCCGATAGGTTTGGCGGGTTGACGAGGCGCCTTGCGTGATGGGCGATGCTGTCCCGCTTTGTGGTTATCGCCTTGCCCTTGGGGCGCACTGTCGCCTGAAGGGGTATCGTCCAAACGCATGGATAAGCCAATCCGTTTGCGTGGTACATCCACCTCCATCACTTTGACTTTAACCACATCTCCGGCTTTGACCACATCGCGAGGGTCACTGACAAAGCGATTCGATAGGGCGGAGATGTGCACCAAGCCGTCTTGGTGAACCCCGACATCGACAAAGGCGCCAAAGTGCGTCACGTTGGTCACCACGCCTTCCAGTTGCATTCCGGGCTTCAGGTCGCTGACTTGATTGATGCCTTCCGCAAAGGTGGCGGTCTTAAACTCAGGACGCGGGTCGCGGCCGGGTTTTGCCAACTCGTTAAGCACGTCGGTAACCGTGATTGCCCCAAAGCTGTCATCTGCAAACTCTTTCGCGTTCAGGCTTTGCAAGAAACGGCTGTTACCGACGAGTGCCTCGACGGCTTTGCCGGTTTTCTCCGCAATACGTTTGACCAAAGAATAGGTTTCTGGGTGAACGCCAGAGCGATCCAGCGGGTTGGCACCGTCCATTACCCGTAAAAAGCCCGCACATTGCTCGAATGCTTTAGGGCCAAGACGCGGCACTTTTAGCAGGGTTTTACGATCGCCAAAGCGGCCATTTTCATCACGAAAAGCGACAATATTTTGCGCCATGGTTTGGCTTAAGCCAGCGACACGAGTCAGGAGTGGCGCCGATGCACTGTTCAGATCCACGCCGACCGCGTTCACGCAGTCTTCGACCACCGCATCGAGTTTTTTGGCAAGCTGACTTTGAGAGACATCGTGCTGATATTGGCCTACACCAATCGATTTCGGGTCAATTTTAACCAGTTCGGCCAGTGGGTCTTGCAGGCGGCGGGCGATAGAAACGGCACCACGCAGCGAGACATCAAGGTCGGGAAATTCATTCGCAGCTAATTCCGATGCCGAATACACCGAGGCACCCGCCTCACTGACCATGACGGTCTGAATGGCTAAGCCGGCCTGACTCAGCATGGTTTTGGCAAACGCTTCGGTCTCGCGGGAGGCGGTGCCGTTGCCGATTGCGATGAGGTTGACCTGATGACGTTTAATTAAATTGAGCACCGTTTTGCTCGCCCCATCTACGTCGTGACGCGGGGCGGTAGGATAAATGGTGGCGGTATCGAGCAATTTCCCTGTACCGTCGACCACGGCCACCTTACAGCCGGTACGCAAACCCGGATCAATGCCGAGCGTACAGCGTGGGCCCGCGGGAGCGGCCATCAGAACGTCTTTCAGGTTGGCGGCAAAGACATCAATGGCGTCGCTTTCGGCCCGCTCTTTCAAACTGGCCATAAGCTCAGTCTCAAGGTGCATAAGTATTTTGACTCGCCACGCGAACGCGATAACTTGCTTACGCCAACGATCGGCGGGCGCACTGCCCAAGGATAAGCCGTAATGCTCGGCAATCATGGTTTCGCAGATACTGCCTTTGCTGTCTGCTTCTTGGTCTGGGTCAGCGACTAAGGCCAGTTGCAAGACGCCTTCGTTGCGGCCACGTAGCATGGCCAAGGCGCGGTGAGAAGGCACTTTAGCGATCGGCTCTTGATGATCGAAGTAGTCTTTAAATTTCGCCCCAGCCTCTTCTTGGCCTGTGACAACACTTGCGCGTAACACCGCGTATTGGTTGAGATATTGACGAATTTTATCGAGCAAGGCGGCATCTTCAGCGAGGCGTTCCATCATGATGGCGCGAGCGCCGTCGAGTGCTGCCTTGGTGTCGGCGATGCCTTGCTCGGGATTGAGATAGGATTGGGCGAGCGTGTCAGGATCGTGCGACGCGTCTTGCCATAAGGCCTCGGCCAAGGGTTCTAGGCCTGCTTCAATGGCAATCTGTCCTTTGGTACGACGCTTGGGTTTATAGGGCAGATAGAGATCTTCCAAGCGGTTCTTGCTGTCTGCCGCCAAAATGTCGCGACGCAAGCTATCGGTCAGTTTACCTTGCTCATCAATCGATTTTAGGATGGTATCACGCCGAGCCTCCATTTCGCGCAAGTACACTAAGCGTGTTTCCAGCGTGCGCAGTTGGCTGTCATCCAGCCCTTGGGTGGCTTCTTTTCGATAGCGAGCAATAAAGGGGACGGTATTTCCGTCATCGAGCAGCGCAACGGCGGTTGCGACCTGGTTGGGTGAGACATTGAGCTCTTTAGCCAGGGTTTGAGTCAGTTGACTGTGCATGCATATCCTTTTGTAAACAAGCACGGCAGCACCGCAGCACTGCCATTGAATCTGTTTCTTTGACCCTTGTGGTCGTTAAGGTTCCCGTGAGTCGGTCTCGGTTGGGTAAGTGATTGTATTGACGAACCAATGCTTCTCGCCTTCAGGGGTTCTGACCACCACCTCATCATCGACCGCTTTTTTGAGCAGGGCGCGCGCCATGGGCGCATCAATCGAGATGTAGTCTTTACGATCGTAAATCTCATCAGGGCCAACAATCCGAAAGCGTTTGATATCGCCCGCCTCGTTTTCAATTTCTACCCAAGCGCCAAAAAAGACCCGCCCTTCTTGTTGGGGTGAGTAGTCGACAATGGTGAGTTCATTCAGCCGCTTGCGCAGATAACGGACGCGGCGGTCAATTTGTCGCAGCAAGCGCTTGTTGTAGGTGTAGTCGGCATTCTCTGAGCGGTCGCCTAAACTTGCCGCCCAACTGACAATTTTGGTGATCTCTGGGCGTTTTTCATGCCACAGGTGGTCATGTTCCGCTTTGAGTGCGTTAAACCCTTCACGGGTGACCAGTTTGGTTTTCACGCAGCGTCTCCTTAACCCTCGCGAAGCCTCAATAAGTGATGCAATTTCAACGAGCAAATTACAAGAACCGAGCAAGCTTGTCGAGGCAACACTCGGTAACAATTTCTTCGTTGTTTCGTGGCGGAACCATCAGTGTCAATCCGCGCAAATGTGGCAAAATCCGGTATGATTACAGCAATGACTGCTTGATTTGTCGGCAGATAACCGCATTGAGTATGAGGGTTAACCATGCAAGAAAACTATAAAATCCTAGTGGTGGATGATGATATGCGTCTGCGTTCGCTACTGGAGCGTTACCTAACTGAGCAGGGCTTCCAAGTGCGCAGTGTGGCCAATGCCGAACAGATGGATCGCTTGCTCGCGCGGGAAGCCTTTCACCTGATGGTCTTGGATCTGATGCTGCCAGGTGAGGATGGCTTATCTATCTGCCGCCGTTTGCGTCAGGCGAACAACCAATTACCGATTTTAATGCTCACCGCAAAGGGTGATGAAATTGACCGCATTGTCGGATTAGAAGTGGGCGCGGACGATTACTTGCCCAAGCCATTTAACCCACGGGAGCTATTGGCGCGCCTCCGTGCTGTCTTGCGCCGCCAAACCATTGAAGCGCCGGGCGCACCGAGTGCAGACACCAAGGTGGTCGAATTTGGCGAGTTTCGCCTCAACCTCGGTACACGGGAGATGTTCCGTAATGACGACCCGATGACGTTAACCTCGGGCGAATTTGCGGTCCTTAAAGCCTTGGTGACCAATGCGCGCGAGCCGTTATCACGCGACAAGCTGATGAATATGGCGCGCGGACGTGAGTACTCCGCGATGGAACGCTCCATTGACGTGCAAATCTCGCGATTGCGCCGCATGATTGAAGAAGATCCGAGCAAGCCACGCTATATCCAGACCGTGTGGGGACTGGGCTACGTGTTTGTCCCTGACGGCGAGGTATAAGCGATGCGGATGTCGCCGCGCACCAACTTTGCCCGCACGCTTTTGATTTTGGCTGGCCTATTGATTGCCAGCCAAGTTTTTTCTTATCTCACCATCGTTAATTATGCCCTGCTCCCCAGCTTGCAGCAGTTTAATAAAATCTTGGCCTTTGAAGTGCGCTTGATGCTAGAAGAGGATTGGACGCTGAGAGACGGGGAAGTGCTGCACTTGGGTGAGCCCGTGCGTCGGCAACTGCTGGAACAAATTGGGGTGACCTTACATGCCCCCAATAGTGACGCCGCAGGCGCCTACCAAGACGCGATGCAGATCGATTATCTCAGTGCGCGGATGAGCGAAGAGCTGGGAACGCCGACCGAAGTGCGCCTTGTCAGCGGTGAAGACAGCTATGTACTGTGGTTAAAGTTTGACGCCATCGATGACTTTTTGATGCGTATTCCGCTTTCCGAACTGCATCAAGATGACTTTGCGCCCCTTTTCCAATACAGCCTGATTATTGCGTTGCTGGTGATTGCAGGTGGTTGGCTGTTTATCAAGATGCAAAATCGCCCACTGGTGACCTTAGAGCGTGCTGCGTTAGATGTGGCTGAAGGCCGGTTTCCTGAGCCGGTCGCCCCAAAAGGCGCCTCTGAAATTCAAGCGGTAACAGTGGCGTTTAATAAAATGTCTGCAGGCATACGCAAACTCGAAGAAGATCGCGCCTTGCTGATGGCAGGGGTGAGCCATGATTTGCGTACGCCGCTGACGCGCATTCGCTTGGCGACCGAAATGATGTCGCCGGACGATGAATACCTTGCCGATAGCATCACTAAAGATACCGAAGAGTGCAACGAGATCATCAATCAGTTTATGGATTATCTGCGCGCGGTGCAGCAGCAAGACCCTGATCCGGTGGATTTAGCGAGCATTTGTCGTGATGTAGCGAATAGCCAACAGCTGGTGGGTATCGAGATGGATACCGAGTTGCTGCCTTTGTATGGCGAGTTGTATGCCAACTCGGTGGCGCTTAAGCGAGCCGTGACTAACTTGGTGGTTAATGCGGTCCGCTATGGCAACGGTTGGGTACGTATTCGTTGTGGCAGTACCGCCGATCATACCCACCAATGGGTCGAAGTTGAGGACAATGGACCGGGCATTGATGCGAGCCTAGAAGCGTCCCTTTTCCAGCCGTTCACGCGGGGTGACTCAGCTCGTGGTAGCGAGGGAACCGGACTGGGACTCGCCATTGTGAAACGTATTGTGGAACAACTGCGCGGCGATATTCGCCTGTCTTCCCGTACCGAAGGAGGGCTGAGGATCCAGATGACATTTCCGGTCAATCAAGGGCGTACTAAAAGCTAGTGTGCGCGTTGCCACGTTTTCTCCTCGGCCTATTCGCGAAGGCGGATAGGCCGACCATACTGTCGTATAGAACTAATACACACACTATGGCCTATGCGACTTTGTTTAGATAAAAACGATCCTACCCCGAAATTTCAGCAATTGATTGAGCAAATCCAGCGTCAGATCGCCAGTGGCGCGCTGCGCTCAGGCGAACGCTTGCCGTCGGTACGCGTGTTGGCGCGAGAGTTAAAGCTGAACCCGATGACGGTCTCGCGCAGCTATCAGCAGCTTGCCGAGCAAGGATGGTTAGAGCGAGTGCGAGGCGTTGGGATGAAAGTCAGCCAGCAAGCGCGTCCTGCTGAGCCTCATCAACGGTTGCAATATGTACAAGCGCCATTGGCGCATTTTATTCAGGTGGCCAATCAAGCCGGATATAGCAAATCCGAGGCCATGGCGTTGGTCATGGCCCACTGGGAGAGCGATATCGACGATCATGCGTTGGAATAATGGGTTTTATGGCCAAGCCAACGTGCGATGATTGCGGCGGCGTGTTGCGGATAGTGTTGATGCAGGTGGTGCGCTAACTTCTGTACCTCGGGGATCAGCGCTTGGTCACGCACCAAATCGGCAATTTTAAACTCGGCCAAGCCGGTTTGCCGGGTACCGAGAAGCTCGCCGGGCCCGCGAATATCGAGATCGCGCTGTGCGATCACAAAGCCATCATTGCTCTCGCGCAGGACGCCCAAGCGTTGACTGGCGGTTTTAGACAAAGGGGCATGATACAAGAGCACACAGTGGCTGGCGACGGAGCCTCGACCGACACGGCCCCGTAATTGGTGAAGCTGTGCCAACCCGAGCCGCTCGGGGTTTTCAATGATCATCAAACTCGCATTGGGGACATCGACGCCCACTTCAATCACGGTAGTTGCGACCAACAAATGCAGCTCCCCTTGCTTAAAGGCTTGCATGACGGCTTGTTTTTCCGCCGCTTTCATGCGTCCGTGGACAAGGCCGACGGCAAGATGAGGAAGTGCCGCTTTGAGTGCGGTGGCGGTATCTTCAGCAGCTTGCGCTTCGAGAGCGTCGGATTCTTCAATCAAGGTACACACCCAATACGCCTGGCGGCCTTCACTGCAGGCGGCACTGACACGCGCAATAATGTCATCGCGACGCGTATCTGGCACGGCAACGGTTTGGATTGGCGTGCGTCCCGGGGGGAGCTCATCGATAATCGAGGTATCGAGATCGGCATACGCAGTCATCGCGAGAGTACGCGGGATCGGGGTGGCTGTCATGATCAATTGATGTGGATGTGCCCCTTGTTGCTCGCCTTTCTCTCGCAGAGCGAGACGTTGGTGAACACCAAAGCGGTGTTGCTCATCAATGATCACCAAGGCTAAATGGTCAAAGTCGACATGGGCTTGAAACAACGCATGCGTGCCGACCACCATTTTCGCCTCACCGCTGGCAATCCGTGCAAGTTCAGCGTCGCGCGCTTTGCCTTTAAGCTTACCGGCGAGCCAACCAACCTGAATACCCAACGGCTCCAGCCATTGGGCAAAATTCACCGCATGCTGTTCGGCCAATAGCTCCGTGGGGGCCATTAATGCGACTTGGTAACCGTGTTCGATAGCTTGCAGCGCCGCCAATACCGCAACTAGCGTCTTACCCGCGCCCACATCGCCTTGTACCAAGCGCATCATGGGGACGGGCTTAGCCAGATCGCGACTGATTTCATCGACTACGCGCGATTGTGCCCCTGTGGGTGAGAATGGCAGGTTGGCCAGCAATTGTTGGCTCAGCGCCCCATTCGGTGGCAACGGCGTGGCACTGACCGCTTGCGCTTGATGACGAACGGACAGCATCGACAGATGTTGGGCGAGTAATTCTTCAATAATTAAGCGACGTTGGGCAGGGTGTTGTCCGGCTTGCAAAGCCTCAAGTGACACCTCTGGTGGCGGACGATGCAAAAGGTGTAAGGCATCGCGTAATGAAAGCTGTCTATCATATAAGCCCTCAGGGAGTAACTCTTGTACACCACTTTTGTCCAGCAATGCCAACGCTTGGTCGGTTAGACTACGCAAGGTAGCTTGGCGCAGCCCTTCGGTGGTGGGATAGACAGGTGTCAGGGTTTCTTCTAGCGCAAGTTCGGTAGGCTCAGAAAAGACTTTATAGTCAGGGTGAATGATTTCTAGGCCATGCTTACCGCGTTTTAGCTCGCCATAAGCCTTCACATGTTTGCCGATGGCGAGGCTGTTTTTCATCGCGGCGTTGAAGTTAAAAAAGCGTAGCGTCAGCGCACCATTGCCGTCATGGATCCGCACGGTCAGCATGCGGCGGCGCCCAAATACAGTGTCATTGTGCGTCACTTCACCCTCAACGGTCGCGGTTTGTCCGGGGAGCAAACTGGCGATCGGCCAGACGCGTGTGCGATCTTCATAACGGTACGGCAAGTGAAACAAGACATCTTGAACCGTATACAACCCCAGCTTGGTCAGCTTTTCCGCCATTTTGGCGCCGACACCGGCCAGTGTTTCGACTGAGACAGCATTGAGCATGGATGATCGCATCAAAATAGTCCGTTATTTACTACGTTTGTGTTTGGCTGCCTGCATCGCAGACCACCATGCCTCATCAGCAACGATTTGCCCGTGTTCATCCAGCGGTGGATAGGGCAGCCCTTTTTGTTTAGCCACGCGTGCTAAAACAGGATGGCCCCGTTCAAACAGGATCTTGTGGACTTCTTCGTCCGGAATACGGGTGTGAGCCCGCTGGTACATACCCGCTAATTGGCGCTGTCGCTGGGCCTCATACAGAATAAGAGCACTCGCCACTGACACGTTTAATGACTGTACCATACCCACCATTGGGATGAGGATATCTTGATCCGCCTTATCGAGCGCTTCGCGACTGATGCCTTCTTTTTCTTGGCCTAATACAATAGCGGTAGGGCGGGTGTAATCGACGTCGCGAAAATCGATGGCGGTGTCGGATAAGTTGGTGACTAAGATCTGCATGCCTTGAGCGTGAAGCGCATCAAAGGCTTCGGTAGTCGAATCATGGGTTTGTACATCGACCCAGTTGCGAGAGCCGGCTGAGGTGCCACCCAAAGCGCGCATTTTACTGCCTTTTGGCCAGACGGCATGAAGACGATGTACGCCGACGGCATCCGCGGTGCGAATAATGGCAGAGATATTATTTGGCTTATGGACTTGTTCCATACACACGGTGAGATCAGGCTGGCGCTGAGCAAGCRCTTGATGAATTCGTTCAAACCGTTCTGGTGTCATGGTGAGGTTCCGTTAGTTACACGATAGGAGAGAAACAAACTCGCCCACCAAAAGGCGGGCGAGTGATAGCCTGAGCACGAAATGGCAACATAGCTAGTTCTTTTGACGGCTGACCTTGACCACGTTTGGCATCACACGAATGCGGCGCATAATATTGGCAAGGTGAACCCTGTCTGTGGTGGTGAGGCGAACAAAGATGGTGTACAAGCGGCCATCTTTTTCTTCGGTCGTCAGTCCCTGAATATTCGATCCCGTCGCGGCGATGGTGTTGGTTAAATCCGCTAGCGCCCCTTGATGGTTCTGCATATCCACGCGTAGACGAGTACTGAACTCCTGATCGAAATCGTCTGCCCACTCAACAGGCATATATTTATCCGGCTCTTGACGGTAGCCACGAATGTTTGAGCAGGTTTCACGGTGGATCACCAAGCCTTTACCGGGGCTGACGTGCGCGATAATCGGATCGCCCGGAATAGGGCGGCAACAGTTGGCATAAGTGACCAAGATACCATCTGCGCCACGGATAGGCATTTTCCCGTCCGAAGGTTCCGAGTCCGTGTTTTCATCGTCCAGCAGGCGGCGAGCGATCACGACACTCATTAACTCACCCAAGCCGATCGCGGCGAGCAAATTATCGCTGCTTTCTAGCTTCAGGTCGGTCAAAATCGCATTGAGGCGGTCGGGATCGACATCGGATAGGTTCTTCTCACCTAGCGCATGGTTGAGCAAACGACGTCCCAATGTGACTGATTCTTCACGGCGCATAGTTTTGAGCACTTGGCGGATCTTGGTCCGTGCCCGAGCGGTCACCACATAATTGAGCCATGCGGCATTCGGGCGAGCGCCCGGTGCGGTAATGATCTCAATGGTTTGGCCGTTTTTCAGTGGTTGGCTTAGCGGATACGGTTGACGATTGACTCGCGCGCCGACACAGGTGTTACCCACATCGGTATGAACCGCATAGGCAAAGTCAACGGCCGTGGCGCCCACGGGGAGCTCGACGATACGCCCTTTCGGGGTAAAGACATACAGCTCATCGGGGAAAAGATCGGATTTAACGCTTTCGATAAACTCGAAGGAGTTCCCCGCGCTTTGCTGCAGCTCAATCAAGTTTTGCATCCAGCGCTGAGCACGTTTTTGTGCCGTGGTACCGGATGGACGTTCGGCGCCGCTCTTATACGCCCAGTGCGCAGCGACCCCTTTGTCCGCCATCTGGTCCATGTCTTCGGTGCGAATTTGCACTTCAACTGGCACACCATGCGGACCAATCATTGACGTATGCAGTGATTGATAACCGTTCGCCTTCGGCACGGCAATGTAATCTTTCAAGCGGCCGGGACGTGGTTTATACAAATTATGCATTTGCCCTAAGACGCGGTAACAGGTGTCGAGATCGTCGACGATCACGCGAAAGGCATACAAATCCATAATGGTATGAAAGCGCTGCTCTTTATTCTTCATCTTGTTATAGATGGAATAAAGGTTCTTCTCTCGGCCAAGCACGCGCGCGTTGATCCCGGCATCTTCCAAGCGGCCTTCGATTTCCGCATGGATTTTTTGGATCATTTCTTTGCGGTTGCCCCGCGCTTGCGCAATCACTTTTTTGAGGACGCGATAGCGGTTGGGGTAGAGCGCTTCAAAGCCGAGCTCTTCGAGCTCCACTTTAATATTGTGAATACCGAGGCGGTGAGCGAGTGGGGCAAAAATTTCCAGTGTTTCGCGGGCAATACGGCGACGTTTATCGGGGCGCAGGGCACCCAAGGTACGCATATTATGGGTACGGTCGCTGAGCTTAATCAGAATGACGCGAATGTCATGGGCCATGGCCATGACCATTTTGCGGAAGTTTTCCGCCTGCGCTTCTTTGCGATCGCGAAACTTGAGCTTGTCGAGCTTGGAAACGCCATCCACCAGATCCGCAACCACATCACCAAAGCGTTGTTGCAGATCCTCTTTGGTCACGTCTGTGTCTTCAATCACATCGTGCAGCAACGCCGCCATTAAGGTTTCGCAGTCCAAGCGCATTTCTGCGAGGATCCGCGCAACGGCGATGGGGTGGATGATGTAGGGCTCACCGGTGGAGCGGGTTTGCCCGTCATGGGCATCGCGCGCAACCAGATACGCTTGCCGGAGCGCTTCAAGCTGCGATTCCGGCAAGTATTGGTTCGCGACTTCTTTCAGGCTATCAAAGAGGTACAAACGGCCTGTTCCCTGATGATGACGCGATTAACGGTGACCAGAAATGGTGCTAACAGCGGCCATTTCGGCAGCTTCTTGCTCCTGCTTTTCTTGACGCTCACGCGCGTCTAGCACTTCTTTGTTGATCAGTCCTTCTTCGATCTCACGCAGTGAGATCACGGTGTACTTGTCATTTTCTTCTGGTACTAGAGGATCTTTACCACCCGTTTGCATTTGGCGGGCGCGGCGGGCCGCAACCAGAACGAGATCGAAACGGTTACCAATTTTTTCAACGGCGTCTTGAACAGTTACGCGTGCCATGAAGGACTCCAGCTGTAGTGATAAACAGGTCTTAAAAATGACCGAAAATTATACAAAAGGCGGCCGTCCATTGCTAGCACTGGGTGCGCTGCAATCGAACAAACGCCAATATTCATGATTAGTCGGCCAGCAAGTCGTCAATCATTGCATGATATTTGCTGGCTTGTTTAGGCTGACGCATCCGCTCTGCACGGAGGATCGCTTTAAGATCCATTAATGCGACATCAAAGTCATCATTAATGATCAAATAGTCATATTCAGCATAGTGAGAGATCTCTGAACGTGCTTCTTGCATGCGTTTGGCGATCACCTCTTCGCTATCTTGGCCGCGAGCGGTGAGACGGCGCTCTAACTCTTCGCGGCTAGGCGGCAAAATAAAGATGCTTTTACTGTTCGGCATCTGTTGACGAATTTGCTGCGCCCCTTGCCAATCAATGTCCAAAAAGATGTCGATGCCTTTATTAAGCATCTCTTCAATCCATACGCGCGATGTCCCGTAATAGTTGCCAAAGACTTCTGCGTGTTCCAAAAAGGCGCCTTGATCAATTAAGGCCTTGAATTCTTCTACTGCGACAAAATGGTAATGCACGCCGTTTTCTTCACCGGGGCGCATAGCGCGTGTGGTGTGTGAAACCGACACTTTCATGTCATAGCGTGGATTGTCATTCAGCAGTGCTGAAATCAGGCTTGATTTGCCTGCACCACTCGGGGCAGAAACAATATAAAGCGTACCTTGACTCATGGATTGATCACTTTAACCGGCTGATGCCAATACCAAAGCATAGCGCAATCGTATTGACGGAGATCGACGAATAGATAGTAGTCTCCCGATGGGAGGCGCGCAGGTTAGCACGAACCGGCGGGGATTTGAACGCTAGAGCGTGAACTTACTGACTCGATACATGCGTGCGAGATTGCCGGTGTGACACAAACTGTGCGCTGAGTCGATAAAGCATGGCTCTGTCTAGAACATGCTTGCATATACGCAATTATTAATGATAATTGTTAGCGTTTGTATTAAGTGGTCGATTTAGGTGTAGGGAGCACATTCAATGATAGGGAGTCAGCAGGCGTTACATCAGGGTGTTACCTCGCTGTATGTGTCACATCAGCGCTGGCTTTCGGGCTTTGTTCAGCGACGTATGGGATGCCCGTCAACGTCGGCAGACTTAGTGCAAGATACCTATTTGCGTTTGCTTAACTCTGGCCGTTTGCCTGATACAGACAGTGCGCGTGCTTACCTTACTCATATCGCCAAAGGCTTGATCGTCGATTGGTATCGCCGTCGTCGCGTTGAGCAAGCTTACTTAGACTATCTGCAAGCGCAGCCGGAACGCATGGCCAGCTCGCCCGAGCAACACCAACAAACCATGGAAGCCTTGGTGGCGGTTGATGCGTTATTAGGACATTTACCGGTCAAGGTGCGGCAGGCTTTGCTGATGCGCCAGCTCGAGGGAATGAGCTATAAAGACATCGCAAAGGCGCTTTCTGTCTCGATTTCCTCGGTAGAGAAGTATGTCGCCAAGGCACTGGCGACCTGTGTACTCGCCGCACAAGAGTGATTCATGATGTCGTCGTTATCACCTCACGTGGTTGAACAAGCGGCACAATGGATGGCCCGTATGTGGGCGGACGACGTGTCTGAGCAGGATAAACAGGCGTTATCACAGTGGCGACGTGCTCACCCTCATCATGAAAAGGCATGGCAAGCGCTAGAAGGTGTGCAATCCCAGCTTCAGGATGTCTCGGGACATCATTCGGTCTTATTGCAACAAAGTGGCCTGTCGCGCCGGCGGTTTTTGATGCTCGGTGGCATTGGTATTGGCGCAGGGTGCTTATTGGCATGGCGCTCTAATGCGCAGCGTTACGAACAGGGCGTTGCCTTGGCAAGCCGAGTCGGGGAGCTCAAACAGTTCACCTTGCCGGATCAGAGTCGTGTCGCGTTAAACACAGACTCGCGGGTGTGGGTCGATTATCAAGGCGGGAAAAAACAAATTTTCCTTGAGCGCGGTGAAGTGATGCTCGAAGCGGCATCGCCTTTATCGGTTCTCACCGCCCACGGTCAGGTGTGGGTTGAGGAGCAAGGCCAGCTTGCGGTGCGCCAGTTTACGCGCTTCAGTGCCATACAATTGTTATCGACCAATGCGCGTATTCAGCCGTATCAGGGTCAACGGCGTTACATTCCCGCCGGGCATTCGGTGCAATGCACGGACAATAAGGTGCAGCATCTTGCGCCCTTAGAAACTCACGCGGTGAGCTGGTTGGAGCAAAAACTCGTGGCTGAACGCATGCCGCTTTCGACGCTCGTTGAAGAGCTCTCACGGTATTTCTCAGGCTGGTTGCGCTTAGATGCGCAACTGAATGATCTAACCGTGACGGGGGTATTTTCCACCCGCAATATCCAGCAAACGCTGGCGCATTTAGAAACCATTCTGCCTATTGCCCTGCGCTTTCGTACTGCGCTCTGGGTGCAAATTATTCCAGCCCAATAAAAAATGACACTCATCTTTACGGATCCCACGCCTTCGTTCGGTGTATCGGTTAGTTAATTCACTTAAGTGGAGCCGTATTGTGAAACTGCAGTCATCGATATTGTGTCTATCGTTAACCTTGGGCGTGCTTTTTTATTCCCCCGTTTATGCCCAAACAGACACGGTAAATACCTACCAGATCCCCGCCGGAGAGCTTGATGCGGTATTAAAAGCCTTTGCGCTGGCATCGGGTATCGAATTTCATCTGGATGCGCGTTTGTCCGAAGGTTTTTACAGTGCGGGGCTCGACGGACAGTTTACTCCAGAGCAAGGCCTCAACACCCTACTGACCAGTACGGGGTTGACGGCACACCGACAAGCCGATGGCAGCTATCAAATTACCGACAGCACAGAGTCGCTGACGCTCGATACCCTAGATGTGTCGTTTTCGGAAGGGGAGATTAGCCGTGATGAAGCGGGTAAATATGCTGTTTACGATGACAACCGGTCAACGGTGTACGCGGGCAAAAAAGAGGTTGAGCGATATAAAGGTAAAGATGCGGCTGATCTCTTTAAAGGTATGCCCAATGTGTACAGTGGTGATGCGCGCAACGGCGGAGGCATTGACCCAAATATTCGAGGTGTTCAAGGACCGGGGCGTGTGCCTGTCCTCATTGATGGTACAGAGCAAGGGCTGACTGTCTGGCGTGGCTATCGCGGTGTCTCGAATCGCAGCTACATTGATCCCAACTTAATTGGTGGTGTGCAGGTGATCAAAGGCCCCAATACTGTGGCGAATGTCAAAACATCCACAGGCGGCGCGGTGGTCGTCAACACCCTCTCTGCACAAGATATTTTGCTGCCGGGAAAAGACTTTGGCGGTGAGTTCTTGATTGAAGGTAGCAATAATGCGGTTGCGCCCACGTTAGGGACCTTGTACACAGGGCAAGATTATCGAGACGTCGACGGGTTTCCGTCCACCCCCCAATACCCTTACGCCGATCCTTCACTTTGGCAGCCGATGAGCCACAACAAGAACAACAATCCTTTCTCGGGGGATGACTATGCGTACCGTCTTGCGCTGGCGAAACGAGGCGAAAGCATGGAATGGTTAGCTGCTTACGCTTATCGCTATAAAGGCAATTATTATGGGGGCAAACATGATAGTGGTTTTTATAAAAGCGGCGATTCGAAAGAAGCCTATATGACCAAGATCGATCCAGAGACCTTGGCGCTGCGCCATCTGCCGGGCGCGGAAATTCCCAACACGTCCAGCGAAACCGAATCTGTGTTGCTGAAAAGTACATTCCTTTTCGAGGGCGCACAGCAATTGAGCCTTGGCGCGCGCTACACTGATGCCGAGTATGGTGAAATCATGGCGAGCCGCTCTGGTGACTTAGTCGATGGCAATAAAATGGCACAATGGCCACTTAGCCGCGTACGAGCCCAAGCTTACAACCTTGATTATCACTGGTCGCCAAAGGACCCTTGGATTGATTTAACGGCCAAGTTATGGACCACCTACACCGTCAGTGATACCAATACCCGAGGTGGGTTTCCTAACTATGCCAATAACCATGACCTGTTACCGGGCTACAGCACCCTGTTGCGCAATACTGCTGCGTCTAATGCAAAAGATAGCCGTATTGGCCTGAATATCAGTAATACCACGGCGTTCAGTGACACCTTATCTCTGACTGCCGCAGGACGATATCAATACCGAGAGCAACGTTCTGATGACACTTATGATGCGAACAAAGCCGATGGTTGGGTGCACTTTCCACAAGAAGGGACCTATCAAGAATTTGATGCCAGCTTACAAGCCACTTGGCAGCCACATACCCAATGGACGCTTAACGCTGGTGTGAAGTTTCAAGGCTTTGATGTTAAAGATGACTTCCTTGCCGCGCGCCAAGCCGAAGGGGGCGATACCCTGTTCACGCAGCAGGCTGTCTCACCGGGGCTTGAAGCCAGCTATAAAGTGCGAGTGTTCCTGAGTGAGGCTGAAATTCAGGCGAGGTTAGAGCGTTATCGCGAAAGTTTGGAATTTTTTGGGGTGCCTGAGAGCCAGATAGTGGCTGATCTTGCTGAAGAAGAAGCCAAGCTGCGCAAAGAAGGTCAAATTGAAGAGCGCACACAAGCTTGGTTACACGATGGAAACGGTAAATATAGCCGTGCGCAAAACCCCTGTGACCCCGCTAATGGACTATTACCCGACAACTACATTGAAGGGACGTGTCGTGCGACCAATCAATTGAATACCAAAGTGAACATGCGTCCCAAAACACACGATCACGGGCAGGGTTGGTCACCGTTTGCCTCCGTGGCATTTTCTCCTACGCCGCAAGACCGTATTTACTACCGCTACAGCCAAATGTTGCGCTTTCCAAGCCTCTTTGAAAGCACGCTTAGCTTTTCCGCGTTAAATAATGCGTATACCAGCCTCAAACCCGAAGCAACGGTGAATCACGAGTTAGGCTACATTCATCATTTTACTCACGGTGATCTGAAACTGGCTTACTTTCACCACCTCACTGAAAACGTGATCGAGCGAGATGACATGCTGCGCTTTAGCAATATTGATTCGCAGACGCTGGCAGGATTGGAGCTGCAAGCGAACTACGATGATGGTGATTGGTTTGCCGATTTAAATGGCGCTTACATGCTCACCAATAAAGTCTGTGATGAGAGCTCCGTCGTCACACGTTATCGCCCCGACGAGCCAGAATATTACCGCAATTGTCTGTTTGGCGGTTTTCCTGGTGGATATTTAGAATCGCAAGTCCCCCCAGCGTGGTCGACGTCACTGCAACTGGGCCATCGCTTTTTCAATCGTCAGTTAGAAGCTGGGATCAAAGGCGCGTACCTTGCTAAAGCCAAGTCAGATGAGGTGGTCCAGCGCGACGATACCTTAACGTTTGATGCATTTGCCAATTATCAGCTATCACGCCACATCGCGCTTGAAGTCGTAGGGACCAATTTAACCGATGTCTACCACATTGACCCACTGGTGCGTTCCAGTGTACCGGCGCCAGGGCGCACTATTAAATTGATGCTAAAAGCAAAATTTTAACGACGCGGTTACGGGTTTGCCTGAACTAAACGGTAAAGAGGATGAAGCAAATTATTTGCTGAACGTTGAAATCATTTACCTAGGAGTCACATTATGCCTTACAAAACCGTCGTGATAGCACTAAGTGCCATTTTAACTACCACATCTGCTTTGGCTGATATTGTTGGCACACAAAGCGATGACGCCAACATTGAAGTCGGCACATCCAATGTGCCTTTTGGCCCCCATACAATGGGTAAGGCGGGGATTGGTAATGACAACCGTATTTCCTCGACATTTAAGGTGGACTTTGAAGGATTGACCCGTGCCAGCAGTACCCAAAAGCAAGGCGACATTTACACCAATGGCACATCACATTCCGGGGATGCGGGAATGTTTAACTTTGCGCAGGCCGGTGCGGGCGACGTGTGGTTTGGTGAATGGTCGCAAGACTTTGCCGGTAATGGTCAAGATCGCAGTGTGTATTATGCGGGCGATAACACCCAAACGAGTCTGCCCACATCGGGCACGGCATCTTATGCAGTGACTGGCTTGAACCGCTTTACTGGCAATAATGCATTGACTGGTGAGTTTAACGCAGACTTTTCCGCTAAAACCGTTCGCGGCACCATCAGTAATGCTGCGATGAAACTAAGCATTGATGCAGATATTGATGCGAAAACTGCGGCGTTTAAGGGTGACGCGCATGCTTTACGTAGTGGTCAAGGGGTTGTAGGGGACACACAAGGCCATTTCTTTGGTGCAGACGCCGCAGCCCTTGCTGGGATTGCAACCTTTGCCGACCGCGATCTAAATACCGCCTTTGGTGGCACCAAAAAATAGCGTTTATTTTTTTATGATGCAGAGGCGATGTGCCTCTGCTTTTTATTTGCGGGTGTTGCATGCGGTTTTATTTACTCGTCGGCGTTATTTGCTTGATGATCACGCCCACGTTGGTATTCAGTAGCCAATCCGAAACAGACCTTCGTATTGAACAGCGTCAGAGACAACAACAAAAACAATCGGAAGACAAAGCGCTGGCAGAGGCCGATTTAGCACTGCCCAGCACACCATCATGGCATGTTCCTTTGGAAACATTGGATGTGAATGCATTGGGAAGAGCGCTCTACCAAGCGATACAGCAACACGCTTGGGATAGGGTGGCTGAAGGACTGCCTTACTATCAAACATTACCCGGCCACGATGCGATGTTAATCCTTTATGCCCAGGGGGGCTTAGCCCGACAGGCAGGAAACCTCGCCCAAGCTGCGCATGACTATCAAGCTCTACTTGAACTTAAGCCTGATTTTTTACTGGCGCAGTTATCATTAGCGCGCGTGTTATTTGAAGATTACCAAAGCCGTGAGGCCAAACAGTACTTTGAGACTATCGCGACAAGCATTGCTGGTATGCCTCACGCAGCTGGTGTTCAGCGAACTGTCTCGGCCTATTTACAAGCACTATCTTTGCGTCAGTCATGGCAAGGCTCGTTGGCGATTGGGCCTGAGTATCACACCAATATCAATAAAACGTCTCACAGTGAAACCTGTTTGCTATCGGTGGCTGCAGGGTGTGCTTACGTACGAAAAACGCCGGACGCGATTGCCAGTTATGGTTGGGGAGCCACGCTCTCGGCAGCAAAAACATGGGCTGTGTCTGGTCATCACCATGGCTTTATCCGTGGCATGGCATATGGTGCGGATTACGATAAAAATGATACCTATAACCAGTGGGACACTCAGTGGTTGATTGGGTATCGGTATCAAAATGCGGCGAATCAACTCTCAATAGGCCCTCTATTGGAAGGTACTTGGCAAGGAGGCACGTGGATTTCCCATACCTTTGGTGTCAACCTTGACTACCTACGTATCCTTACTCCTGCATCGACATTTAAGGGAACGGTTGTCAGCAAAGATATCCGTTATCAAGGCGCACAGCTGAAGGCGCTGTCGGGGCAGGAAACCTATTTGTCTGCAACATGGTTCTCTCAGCTTCATCCCAACTGGTTAGCTTTTATCGGTGCAAACTACACGGATAGCCAAAGTGAGGATACTGTCTTTGACTGGCACAGCCTAGGAGGACGAGTCGGAGTGAGTTTTCAGCCGACGCCAGAACTCGATGGTCTGTTTAGTTATGCCTATCAAGATCGTAACTATAAAGAATACAACGCCATGTTGGGAGATAAGCGGCATGATATTCAACATACGCTGGTATTGAGTTTGCGCCTGCCTACGCTAACTGTAGCGGGTTTTTCTCCGGTGATCACAGGCCAGTATCATCAAACACGAAGCAATGTTGATTGGCTCTATAGCCATGATTACACGCGCATCCAAGTCCAGTTTGAAAAACAATTTTAAAAATTTTTACGGGTTTTCGTTATTCGTTCGGTATAGCGGGTAGATAACCGATATGGCGTATTACGCATGGATAATAAGGACTCAAAATGAAGCGATATTGGATAGGACTGGGGCTGTGGCTCTTGGTCATCACGGTGAATGTGCAGGCGAGTGAATCTACGGCACCTGCGGAGAGCGGGTCAGTGGTGACCGCTTCAGGCTCGCAGGCCACCCATTTGTCCGTTGATGCACTGTCTCCGCTCGGTATGTATCAGGCTGCGGAACCTATCGTTAAAGCGGTCATGCTGATATTGCTGGCGGCTTCCGGCGTGACATGGGCTGTGCTCGTCACTAAGCAGTGGCAACTCGGTCGTGCGCGTCGCCGCTTAGCGCCACTGGTGTCACTTTGCGCTCACGCTGAAAGCTTTGCGGCGGCCAAAGCGGCGGCATCGTGTCACCAGGGCACTGGGCTGGCGTTTCTCAGTGCGGCGCAAACCGAGCTTGCCCTATCCGAACAAGTAGGTGCAGTCAGTCAAGGCGTTAAAGAGCGGGTACAAGCACGGTTGGAGCGGGTACAGGTGGCACAGGCTAGCATGATGAATCGTGGCACAGGGGGGCTGGCATCGATCGGGTCCGTGGCTCCCTTTGTGGGGCTGTTTGGTACCGTGTGGGGGATCATGAATGCGTTTATTGGCATTGCGCATACGCAAACGACTAATTTAGCCGTGGTGGCCCCCGGGATTGCTGAAGCCCTGCTGGCAACGGCTCTTGGCTTGGTCGCGGCGATCCCAGCTGTGATTGTTTACAACTATTTTACCCGTGCATTGGCTGCGTATCGTGCTCAAATGGGGGATTTAGCGGTGGCTATTTTGGTGTTGGTGAGCCGTGATCTCGACAGTGAGCGCAATGCGCAAACTGAACTTGCGTGGCGACAGGCAGGGTAGAGGCATGAGCTTTCAATTTTCATCGTCAGACCATGAACTACAAGAAAACCATGAGATCAATGTGACACCATTTATCGATGTAATGTTGGTGTTATTGATCATTTTTATGGTTGCGGCCCCGCTTGCAACCGTCAGCGTGCCGGTGGATTTACCCACCTCTTCGGCGAAGCCGAATGCCTCGCCCAGTCAGCCTGTGTATTTGTCTGTAGGCTCTGGACAAATGCTGCAAGTTGATGAGCATCCTGCGTTTTCCCTTGAGGAAGCCAGTCAGAAGTTGCCTCAATGGGTGGCGAACAAACAAACCCGTTTATATTTGCGGGCCGATAAAACCTTGCCTTATCAGTCACTGTTGGAAGTGATTAATACGCTTAGTCAAGCGGGTTATCAGCAAGTCGGGCTGGTGGGTATTGCGCAGTCAGCATCGAGTTCCTCATGACGGTATTGGCTGGGTTGCCGCAAGGCTTTGAGTTAGACCGCACGCGAAAAGGCTGGTTAGTGGGGGCGGCAGTGAGCGTCAGTCTCCACCTTGGAATGGCGATCGCGTACTTTTGGACACCGGCGCACACGCTCGCACCGCCTCCCGCCGCGGTGCCGATTGCTATTTCTGTCATCGCACCAGACGTGTCTGCCCCAAAGGTGGAAAAGCACGATGTGAAAGAGGGCAAACCGCAACGCGCCAGTCAGCCTGCTCATGCATCTGAGACGGAGCCAGAAAAAGTGATGCCGACGCCAAACGCGACGCCTGTGGTTGAAGATAAAAAAAATGCGCAAGTCCAAAAACAGCCGCAGTCTGTCTCACGTCCTGCCAAGAAGCCGCCTAAAGCGGTAGAGACGAAAAAAACGGTTGAGACCCACAAGGTGCAAATGACTGAGCCTCGCCCTAAACCAAAGGAAAGCCCCAAAACGTCACGTGCGTCGTCGGTCGCGCAAGAGGCGAGGGCGCCGAAACATGTTGACGCGCCAACACACAGTGAAGAAGTGACTGGCCCAGCGCAAGGACAGCTAACCGTAAAGGGGAAGGTTGCCAAGTTGAATTGGCAGCGACGGGTTCACGCGCATTTGGCGCACTATAAGCGCTATCCTCGATTTGCTCGGCGACTTAAGCAGCAAGGCTCGCCTCGGGTAACCTTTACCGTCAATCGCCAAGGCGAGGTGCAATCGGTCAAACTCCAAACTTCGAGCCACTTTGAGAGTTTGGACGAAGAGGCTAAGGCGCTGGTACAGCGTGCGTCCCCGTTGCCGACACCGCCAGATGCGTTGCCAGGGCTGACAATCACCGTCACAGTGCCGATCCGTTTTTCGCTTTGACAACACCTTGATAGATTTAGGCGCAGAGAGGGCAACAACAGTCGATAGAGGTCGCTTAACCGTGCGAATGCCCATATTTGTCGTGGGCGTTTTGAGTTTGTTTTCTCTTTAAATCAGGCTTTTGCTATGCTGTCTCGATAATTGAACAAGCGTTTAATTATCTCGCCAATTTCAACGACATTAAGGAGTACCCGTTGAATACAACATCAAAAGCGACCCTGAGCTTGACCGTTGCCGCACTGAGTGTGGCCAGTGCCTTATCTTTCTCTTCTTCAGTTCAAGCCATTGACAGTGCGCTTAGCGAAAAGCTTGGCATTGCCGATCACGCCGTTATTGCCCACCGTGGTGATTCCTACAACGCCCCCGAGTCCACGCTGCCCGCGTATCAGCTCGCGTGTGAAGTGGGTGCCGATTACCTCGAACTTGATCTGCAGCGCACCAAAGACGGCAAATTGATTGCTGTGCATGACGATAACCTCAAGCGCAATACGAATATCGAGACGGTCTACCCTGAGCGTGCCGACGATCCGGTCAATACCTTTACATGGGCAGAGCTGGAAAAACTGGATGCGGGTAGCTGGTTTAATGAATCATACCCAGAGCGCGCGCGTGAAAGCTTCCGTGGCTTGAAGCTTGTCACCTTAGACCAAGTGCGTGAAATCGCTGAAGGCTGTGCGCATCAGCCCGGTCTGTATATCGAGACCAAGGTGCCGGAGTTATTCCCTGGCATTGAGAAAGATTTGAAAGACGATCTGACCAAGCATGGCTGGCTAGATGACGATGCCAAGGGCAAAGTGATCCTACAAACTTTTAATAAATCGAGCCTTGAAACGCTGCAAAGCGTGATGCCAACCGTGCCAAAAATCTTGCTGCTTTGGGCGGGTGATGGCTACATTCCCACCAAGGACAGTGCGCCGAAAGCAGACGATGAGTCTTACGCCCAATACTATGCGCGCCAAGAAGTGGCTTCGAAAGAAGGCTACGCAGAATGGTTGGATTATGCCAAACAGCATGGCGCGATCGGTGTGGGCCCATCCACTATCCAAACGCAGCACGATGATGCATGGTCAAGCCAGTTTAGCTACATGGAGCTTGCAGCGCCTTGGATGGTAGAGATGAGCCATGAGAAAGACTTGCTGATGCATGTTTACACCGTGGATCAAGCGGTAGATTTTGAGCGCTATCGTGACCGTGGTGTGGATGGCTTTTTCACCAACCGTCCTAACCTTGCGGTGAAAACGCTCTCTGGCGGTGAAGGCAAAGATATTCAAGCGACACTGACCAAGCTGGGTTATTAGTCCCGTATGCGCTAAGCGCATTGTGTTCACAAGCCCGCCCTGTTGTGGCGGGCTTTTTAGTGGTATCTCGTCGATGATAGTGGTGACTGTTGAGTCAGTTTAGAGGGGCTTGCGCGTCATAAGCTTAGCCATTGCGCGTCGATACATACCATAAGCCACTGCGCCAGCGAGAATGTTGCCGACTAAAGCGCCCACAAATAAGCCATATAACTCAGCCATTTGCGCGCCCAACCATAAGCATGGCAAGAAAAATGCGAACAGACGAAGGGCGGAGATGGTCAAGGCAGTGTATGAACGGCCTAATGCATTAGTAATGGAGACCATCAACATGCACACGCCCAAAGCGCCTAAGCTAAACGGTACTAGGGTCAGGTGCCAATGCAAAATGTCAGTCACTTGCTGATCGCTTGTCATGAGTTGGGCGAGTGGATCGGCGGCAAACCAAGTCACTACAGCGATCAGCAATTGAAAGCCTAAGACAAACTGACAGGCCAGTTTTACCAAATGACGGATCTCGGTGAGATCACCTTTACCCAATAAGCGACCCACCATAGGTGGCATCGACATGGTTAGTGCAAGCACAGATACAATCGCAAAAAATTCAAAGCGAGATCCCACCGCCCATGCCGCAACTGCCGCAGGACCAAAGCCGGCGAGTAGCTTGGTTGCCAGCATGGACGAGACGGGCGGTAGCAGCTGACTTATCATCGCTGGCCCCATAATATGGCCGATGGATTTAACGCTTTTGGCAATGTCTAAATCGTGCCATGCCATCGAGATCCAACCTTTGCGAATAACCCGTGGCGCGACAATGACCACTCCGCTACCAAAAGCGATCAGGGTTGCGACGGCAGCGCCATTTATGCCCCAATCAAGCCAGAAAATGAACACAGGATCGAGGACCAAGTTTAACAGGCTGGTGACCACCATCATGGAGCCGGGCAGCAAGGTGTTTCCGTTGGCTCGCGCAATACTGTAAAAGAAATACAGCACCGCCCCCGCCCAAGCACTGACCAGCCAAATAATCCAATAACTGTCAATCACCGGAAATACGCTCTGAGGGGCATCGAGTAGTATTAATATCGGGTGACGTAGCGCATACAAAAGCAACGCGAAACCCGCGACACCGAAGGTACCCATAAGGAGGATTAAGCCGCCGAGTTGCTTGGCGTAGTCGCACTTATCCGCACCAAGCGCGCGTGAAATGACTGCGGTCGTGGCAATACCTAACCCGACCTGAATCCCGATAATGATCATTTGAATGGGCAAGGTAAAGCCTTGCGCAGCAAGGGGAAGCACCCCAAGTTGGCCGATAAATGCACTGTCGACTAACTGAAAACTCATCAGTGACAGCACCCCGAATAGCATGGGCAGGGTGGTAGAAAACAAGCGCTTTGCGCGAGAGACAGACTCCATCAGGCACTCTTTGGGTTAATAGGGTGAAAAAAAGCCGAGCATCAACATGCTCGGCATAACCCAACCAATTGTAGAGGATTACTGGAAATTACCAACCCTCTTCCTGTAGGGGCATTAGTCGCTATCGGTGCGTAAAGCTAGCTGGCTTGCGAGATAGGTATAAGTTCTGGCATACATGGCAGCACGGGTCGCGTTGTTTGAGGCGCCCGCATGACCCCCTTCCATGTTTTCATAGTAAAGAACGTCGTGGCCCATCGCCTGCATTTTGGCCACCATTTTACGTGCGTGAGCAGGATGAACTCTGTCATCGCGAGTTGAAGTGGTGAATAGCACGCGAGGATAAGCGGTATCCTGACTGAGGTTGTGATAGGGCGAGTACGTTTTAAGGTAGGCCCAATCTGCTTCGGTATCAGGATTGCCGTATTCCGCCATCCAACTGGCTCCCGCCAATAGCTTATTGAAACGTTTCATGTCCAACAATGGCACCTGGCAAACCACGGCTTGATAGAGCTCTGGACGACGTGTCACAGCAGCGCCGACCAGCAGGCCACCATTGCTGCCACCTTGAATACCAAGGTGGGCAGGTGTGGTGATTTTTTTGCTAATCACATCTTCTGCGACGGCCTCAAAATCTTGGTAGGCTTTGTGTCTTTGATGTTTGAGTGCCGCAAGGTGCCAAGCAGGGCCATACTCACCGCCACCGCGAATGTTGGCGAGGACATAAACCCCACCTTTTTCTAGCCAGTTTTTACCAAGTAACGCGCTGTAGTGAGGGGTTAGACTCACTTCAAAGCCACCGTATCCGTACAACAAGGTTGGATTTTTACCATCGCGTTTTAAGGTTTTAGAGGCCACCAAAAAGTAGGGGACTTGTGTGCCATCTTTAGAGGTCGCAAAGTGTTGCTCGACGACTAAATCATTGGCGTCAAATTTAGGTGGCGTTGATTTTAGATGTCGCGTCTCATGCGACTGAGCGTCTACCTGGTAGATAGAGGGCGGCGTTAAGAAGCTTGATACGTCAACGAAAAAGTCATCATGCTCTGGCGAGGTGTTGAATACACGCATATGGGTGTTTTCTTCGAGTGCAACAGGCTTTTGTTGCCAATCCCCTTTGGCGTCTTTATGCAACACGCGAATACGTGAACTGACATCATTCAGCTCGCTGACAATGATATGGCGTGCCGTGAAATCAACGGACTCGATACTGGTTTTTGTGTCGGGAGCAAGAAATGCTTGATAGTGTGGCTGTACTGCCGTTAGGTCAGTCAACTCAGCAGAGAGGATACTGCCCTGTTGGAAACGGGTGTCGCCTTGGTGAAAGTCTGACTTGAGCTGGAAGAACAAAGCGCCTTCAAAGTAGCCGAGGATCTCACTGTCAGCGGGCAGAGTGAGGGGGCGTAGGGTGTTCTTGTCGAGCCAGAATGTTTGTTGGCGATAAAAGGTTTCGCCTTCACGGACGAGTGTCACCCTTGAGTGGGCATCTCGCAATGTGAACATACCGACGGAGACGGAGCGAGGGCTCCCTTCATAAACCACAGGTGCGTCTTTGAGTGAGGTACCGCGTTGCCATTTTTTGACGAGGCGTGGATAGCCTGAATCTGTCAATGTTCCTTCACCAAAATCCGTTGCCACGAGTAAGTGATCATTATCCAACCAGGTAATGTCGCTTTTGGCCTCGCTGAGTGAAAAGCCATCGGCAATAAATTGTTTGGTCGTGAGGTCGAATTCGCGTTTAACTGTGGCGTCGGCGCCACCGCGCGAGAGTGCTACCATGCAGCGTTGGTAGGCAGGTGCATAGCAATCGACGCCCTTAAGTACCCAGTCTTCACCTTCTGCTTTAGCGAGTGCATCGACATCAATGACGGTTTCCCATTCAGGCTTTTCTTTCGCATAACTATCGGGCGTGGTACGTCGATAGAGACCTTTGACATGGGTATCATCCTGCCAAAAGTTGTAATAGTAGTCGCCACGACGAGACGGATAGGCGAGACGGTCAGTGGCATTTAATACATCAAGGCTATCTTGGTAGAAGGTCGAGTAACTTGGGTGGCGGGTAAGCGTGTCGTTTGTCGAGGCATTCTGTTTTTTTACCCAAGTAAGGGCTTGCTCGCTCTCAACCTCTTCCAGCCATAAAAAGGGATCGGCGTGATCAGCGCCGTGTGCTGTGCCGAGGGTCATGGCCAACGCTGCGGCACTGAGTGTGGGAGTTTTCATTGTCGTTTTCCTTCTCAATAGGAGTTTTGCTCAGTCCATGAGGATAAAAAAAGCCGAGCAAAAAAGGAGCTCGGCATAAAAGAAAAGCAGTGGTGTTGCCATGGTTAGCTATTCGTCAAGAACGCAATCCAAGGGGAAGCCATGGGCTTAAGTTCGTTCGACTTCGCCGCTTGTTGCATGGCTTTGAGTGCAGCTGCGTTGTTCTCCAACTCGAAGTAGGCCATCCCTTTTAAGTACTCCAGCTCAGCAGCAACATCGAAGGGAACACCCTGTTTATCCGACGCAAAGTCAATAATGTTCTTATACTGTTGGTCTTGGATCATTAAGCGAGCGATCTTGAGTTTGGTTTTCGGATCGGCGTCCAACGCATAGGCTGCACGATAACTGGTAATCGCTTTAGTGAGTTCTTTCGCTTGGTGCCAATACTGGCCAAGCTTTTCTAAGTGCTCACTGGTTTTTTCTACCGTGCCCTTTTCTATCTCCTTGGCCAGTGTCGTAGCGGCACGAAAAGGAATAGATTGATAGGCTAAAAAGTCAGTGAGCCTGAGGATTTCTTTTTCCTCATCGAGCAAGCCGAGCTTATAAGCGGACTCAAGCGCTGCAAGTGCTTTACCATCCTTACCGCGCTCCATTTCTATTCCCGACAGTTGCTTCCAATACTGTTTTTTCTCTGGGAATAGCTCGGTCAACGTGGTCAGGACGTTGGCAGTGTTTGCCAAATCATTGGTTTGATAATAGGCAGACATGAGCATCATATACCAAGACTCACTCGGCTTATCGCTGAGGGCGATGGCCTGCTTTATCTCGGGGATCGCTTGCTTAAACTGCTCTTGTTGGACATAGGCACTCGCCAATGTCATGTAGCTCATGGCATCTGGCTTTTCCTCTCCTTCACTCAGTTGAATTTGAAACCACTGCTTCATCAGCGCAATCGTGTTAGCAAATTTCTCCTGTACCATATAGAGCTGAGCCAGGCTGTATCTGACTTGCTGTGCGACAGCTACAGGCAAAGCATCAATCTTTAGCGCTTGCGCAAAGTACTCGGTCGCTTTCGCGTAGTTATCTTCAATTGAGTAAATATAACCAAGCTGCTGAAGTAGCACGGCTTGGTCATATTTCTTATTACCACTGCGATCAAGGGCGCTCTCAAGCTCTGCCTTTGCATCTTGATAGGCCTCGTTAGCGATGTACTTTTGCACTTTATTGACGGTGCGATACGTCCGGTCCGATAGCTCCGGGTTATTGGCACCATAGGACACGCTTGAAAGGCTCAAAGCAAACAGCGCTAAAGCCAACATCCGTGTTAATGTGTTTTTCATGATGGCCGTCCTAGTTAATCGAAAACTCTATTTCTTGAGAAAGCCGAGCCTTGACGGGTTTGCCGTCTACAACCTTGGGCTTAAACCGCCATTGTTGCACCGTTTTTTGCGCGGCTCGTCGGAGTCCCATACGGCGCGGGTCTTCTTCAAGGACTTGAACGTCTTCCACGCCCCCTTGCTCATTGACGGTAAACTCAAGTAACACAATCCCTTTTTCTAACCCTGCTCGTGCCGCTTTGCGAGGCATTTGCGGTAAGAAGGTCGCTAAAGGGGTTGGCCCCTGATTACCGGCCATCCCGCCACCGCCTTGGCTGTAGTGACCCAGCACCGAACCGCCCGAAATGTTCACCGGCAAGTCCAAGTTAGGCATATCAAGCTTCACTTGATCCATCTGTGGCTTCACCGTAGATGTCACCTTCATTTCCGGTGGTGGTGGCGGCTTTTTCGGTGGCTGAGGCTTTGGAAGCTCACGCTTTCTTTCTTTGATCTTTTCATCAGGTTTGATGCGCACAAACTCGATAATTCGCTGAGTCTCGTCGCCAGTTAATTCATGGCGCTCTTTGTTGACGATTTTATCCATGCCCCAAAACAAACCCAGCGAGACGAATAATGCGAGCACAATCGACGCCAAATAACGCATACGCTAGTCCTTGCTTTTCGCTGCAATCGAGATGCTATCCACACCGGCCATTTTGATTTGGTCCATGACGTCAACAACAACACCCGCACTTGCTTCTTGATCTGCTTGGATGACGACCGCGCCTTCTGGGCTTTCTGCACGTAAGCGCTCAATATTGGCGCGTACCGCACCGACTTCAACACGGCGTTTATCAACCCAGACATCACCCGCAGGACCGACGGCGACCATGATGTTGCCTTTACTGACGGTCTGTGCGGTATTCGCACTGGGTCGATTGACGTCAATACCCGCTTCTTTGACGAACGAAGTGGTGACGATAAAAAAGATCAACATAATGAAGACGATATCCAACATGGGTGTCATGTCGATCGCCGCTTCATCATTCCCTTCATTGCTATAACGTCGTTTCATGTCGCTACCTTAAATCCTTTTACGAGGTGACATGCTTAAGCTTGTCTTCAAGCTTACGCGTTGATGTTTTGGCAAGATGATCCAGGCGTGTGCTGAAAAACAGACCGGACAAGGAGGCGACCATTCCCGCTAACGTCGGGATAGTGGCTTTAGAAATCCCTGAAGCCATCGCCCGAGGACTCCCCGTGCCTACTACCGCTAATGTATCGAACACATGGATCATACCCACAACGGTCCCTAACAAGCCCAATAAAGGGCACATCGCGATCAACACTTTGACAATGGGTAATCCGCGTTTATTTTCTATGTCGCGGATTGAAACCAGTTCTTGCCGTATCATTCGCGCAGCCCAACTGCGATGCTCTGGACGCTGTTGCCATTGGCTGACTACCGATTTTGCCGCACGAGGTGCTACAAAAATGAAGTAAAACCAACGCTCTAACAGCGCACACCACAGAAAGACGCTGAGCACAAAGATGGCGACCAGTACATCGCCACCCATGCCGAGAAAGTGTCGAATCGACGCTAACTCAGAGAGTATCCATTGCATGACATCTCCTTAGCTTTCCGCTGTATGAAGCTTTTCCTGATATCGTGCAATAAAGCCAGCGCTTTGTTCCTCAAGGGTTTGTACCAATCGACGCCCTTTACTGTGTACGAAGGTGTAGAGGAACAGCAACGGAATCGCGACGACGAGGCCAAGCATGGTAGTGACCAAGGCTTCTGAAATGCCGCCAGCCATTAGCTTAGGATCACCGGTACCAAACAAGGTAATAGCCTGGAAGGTTCCAATCATCCCCATGACCGTACCGAGTAGGCCGAGTAGCGGTGCCACCGATGCGAATAACTTGATTGAGCCAATAAAGCGTTCAATCTTAGGCGCATTGCGCATGATGATTTCATCCAGTTTCGCTTCCAAGTCTTCTAAGCTGGAGCCTTGGTGTTCTTTGTAGGCTTGGATGACTTCACCTAGTGGGTTGTCTTTCAAGACTGCGTCACTCTTCTTCTGTTTACGCATCTTGCTGCCAATCACGGATAGGCGCAGGTAGCACAACAGCGCGATGAGGACACCAACCGCACCCATGACAAGAATGATGTAACCTACCAATCCACCTTGGTCGATACGCTCTTGTACGTTAGGGCTTTGCACCAGTAGGGAAAGGATCACACCACGTGATGGATCAAGATAAAGTGGCGCGTAGGCACTGGATGCTGACTCAAATGCAGACACGTTCGACAAAATATTGCTAGCTGGCTGGCGGGCGAGTTCTTCAAATTTGCCCGTCTCAGGGACGTAAGTCAGGTATTTACCGTTGGCAATGGCGTTAAATTCACCAATGAGTGTGACTTCATCGCTCGCTTCGCTGCCCTCGCCATATACCACAGTTGCAGGAACCGTCGAGGTATCGCCCGATACGATCATCTGCTCCATCACCGTTTGCCAGAATTGCTCGAGCTCATTGATAGAGGGCAACTCTTTGCTCTCGGCAAGCTTGGTCAGCAGCGCATCTCGGTTCGGGAATTGCACAGCGTTTTGCGAGGCATGGAAGATACCTTTAAATTCACCAGAGAATTGACGAACCACGCCAAACATTTCACCCAGTGAGCCAGAACGCTGACGTAAGGTATCTGCCAATTCCGCCAGTTTCTGATCGTTCGCATCGAATGTGGCTTTAAGTTGTTCGCCGCGTTGGGTCTCGAAAGCCAATTGCTGTTTGGCTTCAGCGAGGAGTGCCGCTTGGTTTTCTTTATCCGCCAAAAACGCCGCTTCACGCTCTCGGTTTTGCTGTGACTCGGTTACACGGTCGTTCTTCACTTGGTTGAGAAGCTCATCCAAAGTGTTGGCATGTACACTGCTTAACGATAAAGATAGGGCAGTGATACCGGTTAGAAGATACTTGATTCCCTTCATCATTACTTCTCCCCTGTAAAGACAGGTAGCTCAATCAGTGCAGGTGGTGCTTGCTTCTTCGCGATACGCAGACCTTGCTCAACCGCGTCACGATAGCCTTCAGGAAGTGATTCCCATTGGTTAGTTTGCTTGTTCCACATCCCGGTTTCTGCGCCATCAGGTGACTGGTAGAACAGCGCTGTCCGCCCTACACGAAGAAAGTCATAGGTTTTGACATCGCCGTCACGTTCCATGCTGGCTTTGTAGGCTTCAATGTTACGAGAAAAGCCTTCTTCGATTTGGTAAGCCTCAAGCACGCGACGGAACTTCTCGGATGTTGTGACATCGGCGCGATCCATCATTTCGCGAAGGCTGGCAATGCGTTTTTCGCGTTCGTTGAGCTGAAACGGTAAATCGAGTTGCACGAATTGATCGAGCGAATCAATCATTTTGAGTGTCAGTGGAACAATTTCCATCGCGGTCTGATCAATCTGGTTAATTTGCTTTTCCAGTGACGCCACTTCGCTGTTTTGCGAACTCACCATACGATCAAGCTGGTTGTTATAAATACGCATACTGTCAAGCTGACGTAAAACCGCTTTATATTCCGCGAGCATGCCATCGGTTTGTTCACTGTATTGATCAATTTTTTGTTGCGATGCTTGTCCTGCGTTATTTTTACTTTCTACCGCCGACACAACGTCATTAGTAGAAGTAGCCATCGCAAACGAGCTGGTCAGCAACAGAGAACTGAGAATGGCGTTATTTAATCCCTTACGTACCATATCCGTTACCTGTTAAATTGCAGAGAAATAAGGCGCGGCGAAACCGCGCCAGGTTTGAGTTAGAAGTTATATTCGGCTTCAACGTAGAGTTGACGTCCCAGAGGGCTGTCATAGTCATTGGCATAGAATGGTGATCTATCACTCAGCGGATCTGCAGGTGGTTGTTTATCAAACATATTGATAGCACCCACAGTGACTTTACCTTGCTCATTGAAGGCGTAAGTGGCCGTTAAGTTCCAAGTTGTCATGCTCGATACTTTGGTTTGCTGTCCAGCATCTTTAGCGTCTTGGCAGGTATCGAAATAGTATCGATTAGCAAATCCCGTACACATACTGTCGCGGTATTTACCAAAGACATTGACGCTGTAATCGCCCATGACCCAGCCGAGGTTTAGTGTGGCTGTATACTCAGGTAAGAAGTCGGTTTCATCGATGAGTGGTTCACCATCGTTCTCGCGGTATTCAGCGTCAATGATCTTAGTCACTGACAGTTTAGGGCTGAAGGTACCGTAATTTTGAGTATCGTAAGAATAAGAGACCGATAGGTCGATACCTGAGCGCAATTCGGACGCTTGGTTGACCGGACCATAAATCACATTATCGATCTCGCCATCACTGTTGCGCTTCACTTCCGCACCGGCATATTTACTTGGCTCATTGATTACATCTTGATAGCTTGGTGCTGTGACCACGTTTTCCATCTTGATGCGATACCAGTCTAGTGTCAGACCGAGATCTTCAACAGGTTCCCACACCAGACCCAAGTTAATATTGGTGCTTTCTTCTTCTTCAAGCTCTTTGTTTGGCCCAGAAGTGATATCGAAATTTTGGGTATCACACTCAGGGATAGAGCCGCTATCCTGTGGGCCATTGCCCCCCGCATTTTTACACAATACAGGGTCAAAGCCGCTACCAAATGCCTTGGTCTCATCACCGAACAGGCGCTTCAGATCGGGTGCACGGAAACCAAGCCCGTAACTACCACGCAATAGCAGAGTATCAGTAGGACGATAAGCTAGAGAGACTTTTGGCGTAAAGGCGCCACCGGTTGACGAATCGTCAAAATAGTGGTCATAGCGACCTGCGAGTGTCATTTCAAGGTTTTCAATGATAGGAACTAAGGCTTCAACGCCCAACCCGATCTGATCGCGGTCGCCACCACCGGATGAACCGCCTAAACCTTCAAAACGGCCGTTTTTGGTATTTTCATCGATGGTTTCGAGATAATCAGTTCGGTTCCACTCGCCGTATACCGAGAAGCTCGACATGCCCGCAGGAAGTTCAATTAAATCGCCACCCAATGAGGAGTTCACTGAATAAAGCTTAGTACGTGCGTTTTTGGTCGACCTTCCCTTGTATTTTTCTACGGTCTCCGGAGACAGGCGCGCAAGGAGATCGATTTCATCGTTTTTCACCGCATCGCCGATACTGGCAAAAATGGCTGGATTATCCGTTTCAACCTTCTGCTCTGAGTAGCTTGCATAAGCATCCCAGCTATAGTCGCTCACATAGCCATCGAGCCCGACAGTGATACCGTAAGAGCGCGATTCTGTGTTGTTCTCACGGTTGCCAAATTCGACCATGCGTCGAGTATAGGTACCTTCTCCTCGGCTGTGAGTCGCATCGGTTTCGACCTTTAATGCGCCAGGCTCAAACGTGGAGTTGGTTTCTTTGTGGTTAAACCGTGCTTCTGCCGTGGCCATCAAATCAGGTGTGATATCGAACTCACCACGAAGCATTAGATCCGCTTGCTTGTTTTCAGGTTTTAAGGTCCGACGTGACGCTCGGTTAAAACCACATTTTCCATCCGCACGCGCGACGCCGTCTCCCTCGAGAAAGTCTTTACAGTTTTCACTTGGTAAGGTGATATTGTCGCTCGCATCCACGAAGCTTGCCCCGTAGCTCGAGTAACCACTCAAGGCCGAGCGTGCTGAGTTATCGTCGCCGGCCCAGCTTTTGTCTTTTTGCTTGAGAATATCGTTGCCAGCAAATTGGCCAACGAAGAATACACGTTTTGAATCGAAGTCTTTACCGGCGACCACATCGAGACGATCTGCTGAATACCCCCCACTGGTCGTTTGACCATGGCGACCTTTAACAGAAACACCGTCAAAGCCTTTTTTCATGATGAAGTTCACTACCCCACCAATAGCGTCTGACCCATAAACGGCTGACCCCGAATCTGTAAGCACTTCAACACGTTCAATGGCAGCAACGGGGATCTGACCAATATCTTGGAAGTTTGTTGAGCCATTTTGTGCTAGTGGGTACTGAGGTAGGCGACGACCGTCAATCAAAATAAGTGTGCGCGATGCCCCAAGGCCACGTAGGTTCACCGACTGTGCGGCTGGGGTAAAACTAAAAGAGTCCGTTTGCGACAGGTTACCGCCGGTATTTTGAGTTAAGCTGTTGAGAATGTCTTGCGCACTGTTAAAGCCTTTAGCTTGGATGTCCTCACTGCTAACTACAGTAATCGGACTTGGTCCTTCAACTTCAGCACGTGATATACGTGAACCAGTCACTTTCAGCTTCTGCAGCTCTTGCGCTTGTTCTGGTTGCTCGTCCGCGATGGCGGTTGAGGCGAATGTAAGTGATCCCACTGCGAGACCAATGGCAACAGACAGTGCCGTTGTTCTTGTCTTCATCCTTGATTGCTCCCTGTCATTTGACTACTTCTTCAGCGCGTATCTTCAGTACTGCTCTTATCCCTGAGCGCGCATGACAGCCAGATATACCGAATGTTTCGTCTAGGCGTCAAACAAGTGACAGCGACACTCTCTATCTGCGCTGTCATGGCTTATCTCGTTCATTTTGGTGGTTTATTTTGATTTGGCGCACACAAACATGTCTATATGACTGGTCTTTTATTTATTGTTAGATAATTGTTTCATGTGAGGCGGGATGGGTGTGCTTGGTTGCTCGATGAGTGGATATGCTGGAGATGAATGAACTTAAAGAATATACAACTATTTAACATTGTTGGGTTTGTCGCCGCATAATCTACCTAATGCGTGCATCGGTAGTAGTGGCGTTCACATGTTCAACGAAAAAGCAGTGGGTCCAGTTTTAAACTGACATGAGTTAACAAAAAATGACATTAATTTGACAATTGTGTTTATAGCGTCTGCGGAAATTTATGCACTTTTTTTGCGTAAATTTCTAGAGTAAACGCTCAATTGATAGGTTTGTCATATTCTGTAATTTTACTGTCATGTGAATGAATGTTGTTTTTTTTATTTTGTAAGTGGCTGGTATCGAAAGAGAAAAAAAGTCTCGCCGTGCAAGTGGAGATCGTTGATTGTGTCGGCAAATCAAGATAAATATAGACCACTTAATTGAAGCGTGTCATACGGATAAATGTTTTTACGCCTAGGATGGCATAAAACCATTTGTGAGAAGGTAGGCCAATGTCGCCTACCCAAGCATCAGTTAGCTGAAACATAGTTAACAGGGAGTAGTGGACTATGCTGTCGTACTTTTTACGTCGGTTGTTATTGGTGGTGCCGACTTTTCTTGGCATTACCATTTTGATCTTTGGTATCACCCGTCTTGTGCCTGGGGGACCGGTCGAGCGGATGATGACGCAAATGCAAGCACAAGCCGATGGTGGCTCTAGCCTGCAGCGTGCTGGTGACAGCTCGGCGTTATCGGAAGACCAAATTGCCGAGTTACGCGCCTTTTACGGGCTCGATAAGCCGGTGCTGGAAGCCTATGTAGATTGGCTGGGTAAACTTGCCAATTTCGACTTGGGCGAGTCGACGCGCTACTACGAGCCAGTCACTGACATGATCGCCGAGCGTCTGCCCGTCTCGTTGTTTTACGGCGGGATGACCTTCTTTATCAGCTATTTTATCTCTCTTCCGCTCGGTTATTACAAAGCCCTCAAACACGGTTCGGTGTTTGACTCCTCTTCCTCTGTGCTGATCTTTATCGGATTTGCCTTACCCGGCTATGTGGTCGGGGTATTACTGATCACCTTATTTAGCTATCACCTCGAGTGGTTCCCAATGGGGGGCTTTGTGGGCGATGCTTACTACGACGCGACCAGTTTTTGGGAGCGCGCCAAAGATGTGATGTGGCATGCGGTACTGCCGCTGATTTGTTATCTGATTGGTGATTTTGCCACCCTGACCATGACGATGAAAAACAACCTGATGGAAAACTTATCTGCCGATTATATCCGCACAGCCATCGCCAAAGGGTTGCCGTTCCGTTCGGCGGTGCGCAAGCACGCACTGCGCAATAGCTTAATTCCGATAGCCAGCCATTTTGGTAACTCTTTATTGTTCTTTATGACTGGCGCGTTTTTGATTGAAGTGATTTTCAATATCAATGGCATTGGCTTACTTGGCTATGAGTCGATTATGGAGCGTGACTATCCGGTGGTGATGGGCATTGTCGCCATCAATGCGCTTTTACTGCTGGCCGGCAACATTATCTCAGATATCTGTGTTGCTATGGTTGACCCTCGCGTGAAGTTTGGATCTTGATATGTTGACGTTTAGCCCTTTAACTCAAAAGAAAATCCGCAGCTTTAAACAAATTAAACGCGGTTACTGGTCGTTTATCATCCTTGCCGTGATGCTGGTCTTATCGCTGTTCGCCGAGTTTTTTATTAACAGTAAAGCGTTAATGGTCAAATACAACGGCGAGTACTATTTCCCGGTACTGAGTGATGTGCACTTGGCGAGTGATTTTGGTCAAGTGGGCACTAGCGAAGCTAACTATCGTCAACTCGCCAAAGCCTTTGAGGCACAAGCAGGGGACAACTATGTGATCATGCCATTGGTGCCGTGGAACCCACTGGAACAAGACTTTAGCGGTGACTTTCCGCCGACCGCGCCAAGTGCCGAAAACAAACACTATCTTGGCACCGATGAGATCGGACGCGATATTCTCGCCCGCCTTGTCTATGGCTTTCGTACCGCGATGGGCTTTGCATTGCTGACCATGGCCGCCTCGTATGCGATTGGCACTGCGGTAGGTTGTGCAATGGGCTTTTGGGGCGGTAAGTTTGACTTGTTTTTCCAGCGCTTTATCGAAATCTGGTCGATGGTGCCGTTCCTGTATGTGATCATGATATTGGTCTCGATTCTTCAGCCCACCTTTGCCCTCTTTGTAGGGATTAACGTACTGTTTGGTTGGATGGCGATCACTTGGTATATGCGCACCATGACCTATAAAGAGTCAGCGCGCGATTATGTGATGGCCGCGAGGGCGCTAGGGGCGTCGACCAGCCGGATCCTTTTCCGTCATATTTTACCCAACACCATGGTGATGATTGTTACTTTGGCGCCCTTTACCATCGCCCTCAATATTACCGCGCTAACAGCGCTGGATTATCTCGGCTTGGGGCTGATGCCACCGACGCCAAGTTGGGGGGAGCTGTTGCAGCAAGGCAAATCGAATTTGGATGCGCCATGGATTGTTGCATCTGTGGTGACCTCACTTGTGGTGGTATTGGTGATGGTGACCTTTATTGGTGAAGCGGTGCGCGCCGCCTTCGATCCGAAAAAATTCACCCGTTACGATTAATTATTAGCACAGTGAGCAATGTGTGAATCACGATAGGGACATCACGATGAAAAAACTGATCCTTGCGACCTCAATCTCGATGTTTAGCCTGAGCGGTTGGGCAGCCTCGTTGCCTGAAAACCTCAATTGGCAAACCAACTGGGATGCCCCCAAAATTGGCTCACCAGAGGCAAAACGCGGTGGTACCCTGCGTACCCATTTATTCAGTTTTCCGCAGACATTACGCACCGTTGGGCCGGACTCCAACTCAGGTCTGCGTAGCTATTTCCTTGATGAAATGCCCTCATTGGTGAAACGTCACCCTGACACCTTGGAATGGATCCCGGATTTGGCCAACGAGTGGGCGTTTGGCGATGATCATAAAACCATCTACTTTAAGCTCAACCCAGACGCGACCTGGTCTGATGGCAAGCCCGTCACCGCGGATGACTTCGTCTTTATGATGCAGTTCTATCGCTCCAAAGACATCGTTGCTCCTTGGTACAATGATTATTACACCAACACCATTGGTGGTGTCGAAAAAATTGATGCGCATACCATTGCCGTGCATAGCGCGATTGAGAAAAACGATGACGATTTGCTGTATATCCTTGGCAGTCTCGTTCCACGTCCTGCGCACTTTTATGCCAACCCACGCAAAGATGAAAACCAAGATGGCATCGCCGATGACTATGTGCGCCGCTACAACTTTAAAGCCGAGCCTACAGTGGGGCCTTATGCGTTAGGGCGGGTGCAAAAAGGCCGAAGCGTCACCTTTGAGCACGTGGATGACTGGTGGGGTTATACCAACCCGTATTATCAACATCGCTACAACGTCGATAAGATTCGAATGCGTGTGATCCGGGATAACGACATTGCCATGAAGCACTTTGAAAAAGGCAATTTGGACGTGTTCGATTTGATTCTGCCCGATATTTGGCACGACAAAACCCAATCTGAACCCTATAGAAAGGGCTATATCACTAAGTTTTGGGGGTATAACGAGATCCCTGTTGGCGCGGGTGGCTTATGGCTAAATACCGCCATGCCATTGCTGGATGACATCAATGTGCGCAAAGGCATCATCTATGCCACTGACTTTGATGGCATGATCCAAAAGATCACCCGAGGTGACTACTCGCGTAAGCCGCATGCGATGGGCTTTGGTCATGGTGAATACGACAACGACGGGGCAACACCGCCTGCGTTCGATCCTAAAAAAGCGGTCAGCTATTTCGAAAAAGCCGGTTTTGACCAAGTTGGCCCGGATGGCATTCGTATCAACGACAAAGGCGAGCGTTTAAGCTTTGCCATCACTTATGGTTATCAACACCACACGCCGCGTATTGCTTACTTAAAAGAACAAGCTAAAAAAGCGGGTCTGGAATTTACCATTAACTTGGTCGATGGCTCATCGGCGTTTAAATACGTGTTGGAGAAAAAGCACCAAATTGCCTTTCTCAATATGGGCACTTCCGAAGTTCCTGCCTATTGGGAATACTTCCACTCGGATAATGCCAATAAAGCGCAAACCAATAACCATACCAATTACAGCGCTCCAGAGTTGGACGCGTTAATTATGGCTTACAAAACGGAGTTTGATCTGGAGAAGAAGTATCAGTTGTCGCACCAGATCCGCGCTAAGATTTCTGAGGCGAGCGTGATTGCCCCGGGTTACATGGTGCCGTATGTGCGTCAAGGTTTTTGGCGTTATGTACAAATCCCAGATAACGCGATGACCAAGCGCACAGAAACCATGATAAGTAACGGGTCGGTGATTGGTCTTGGCACATACTGGATTGATGAAGCGATGAAAGAAGCCACCGAAGAAGCCATGGACGAAGGTAAAGCCTTTGAACCTGTAACCATCATTGATGACAGATACAAGCTGTAGAGGCGATTATGACGCAGGATGTCATTCTATCGGTTAAGGATTTGACCGTTAATTTTACCACTGACGATGGCCCCCGTGAGGTACTTCACGGGGTGAGCTTTGAGGTCAAAGCCGGGCGTACGCTCGGCTTAGTGGGCGAGTCGGGTAGCGGCAAAAGTGTCACTGCGATGTCAATCATGGGATTACTTCCAAAACCCTATGGGCAAATAACGGGTGGTGAAATTTTGTACCGCGGGACCGACTTGGTCACTCTGCCCGCCAAAGAGCGCTACGCAATGCGCGGCAATCGGATCTCGATTATCTTTCAAGACCCGATGACAGCGTTAAACCCTGTGCACACCATTGGCCGACAAATCAATGAAGTCTTGACGCTACACCGCCCAGAGCTGGACAAAAAAGCACGCGCGGCGTGTGCGCTCGACATGCTGGCTAAGGTGAAAATCCCGATGCCAGAAAAGCGACTGAACGAGTATCCGCATAACCTGTCCGGCGGGATGCGTCAGCGGGTGATGATCGCGATGGCACTGGCCTGCAAGCCTGATATCTTGATTTGTGATGAGCCAACCACCGCCTTGGATGTAACGGTGCAGGCCTCGATTTTGGATTTGATTAACGAGCTGCAAGAAGAAACCGGCATGGCGGTGATTTTTATCACCCACGATCTGGGAGTGGTCGCCGAGGTATGTGACGATGTAGCGGTGATGTACGATGGCCAAATTCGCGAACGGGCAGATATTTTCACACTCTTTGATCACCCAGCTCATCCGTATACCAAGCGTTTGCTGGGATTAATGCCAGGGCGTCACCATCAACCCAAGCAGATGATTGATATTCGTCCGTTGGAAGACTTTGATGCCGCGCCATCATCCACGTAGTTGCAGGAGAACGAGATGAGCAAGGAAGTCCTCAGAGTAGAAAATCTGAAGCAGTATTTTGTCTCGGGCAAAGGCCTGCTTCGTCAAGGCTATACCATTAAAGCCGTCGATGGCGTATCGCTCTCGGTGTCACAAGGTGAAACGCTCGGGCTGGTCGGTGAGTCGGGATGTGGCAAAAGCACCCTTGGCCGTACCATGCTTAAGCTGTTTGAGCCTACCGAAGGGAAAATTTTCTTTGAAGGTAAAGACATCACGCATTTATCTCCACGTCAGATGCGGCCACTGCGCAAAGACATGCAGATTGTCTTTCAAGACCCGCTCGAGTCGCTAAACCAGCGCCATACCATCGGCGGGATCTTAGAAGAGCCCTTTATTATTCACAATATTGGCACCGCGAAAGAGCGTCGTCAGTGGGTACTTGAGCTATTAGACAAAGTCGGTTTACCCCATGATGCGGTTAACCGCTATCCTCATGAGTTTTCGGGTGGTCAGCGCCAGCGAATTGGTATTGCGCGAGCGATCGCCCTTAAACCGAAACTGCTTATTTGTGACGAATCCGTCTCCGCCTTGGATGTATCCGTGCAGGCGCAGATTCTTAATCTGTTGCTGAAACTCCAGCAAGAGATGAACTTGGCGATGATTTTTATCTCCCACGACTTATCGGTGGTTCGCCATATCTCCGATAAGGTGGCAGTGATGTACTTTGGTCATGTGGTGGAAGAGGGGCCGACCGAAACCGTCTACCATCATCCCCAGCATGAGTACACCCAAAAGCTACTCTCCGCGATCCCAATCACCCACCCCAAATATCGCAAACACAAGCGCCGCGCCGAGCAACCGGTGGCCGAAAAAAAGCCTGAAGCGGTGAGTTAAGTACACGCCCCAAGGCCCCTCTGGTGAAAATGAGGTAACCCCCAGTAGTTGGATATCCAACATTGGGGGGGCTTCATCAGCAAAAGCTTACTGTCACCCGTATGTTAAGTTCAGGAGAGCAGGTTGCTGTAGGGATCTTGGCTCAGAATCGACAAGGTGTTTTTTTTCAGTATACAGACGGCTATTTGCAGCAGTTTGGTAATTTATCACCGTTTACAGGAAAATACCGCGCTGTTTCTATAACAAATAAGAGGGGACAGTAATGAAGCTCGGTCGCAACGATCCTTGCCATTGTGGCAGTGGTAAAAAATTCAAACGTTGTTGTATGGACGGCGTGTCTCAGCAACATGCGCAAGTCGTTGACGACGCTGAAACCATGCTGGCGAATAACCCAGGTATGAGTATCGATGAACTTAATGCTGTGTTACAGCGCCAAGTGCAGGATCGCAATAATCAACCTCATCCCGATTTTTGTGGTGTGACACCCGCGCAAATGACCAATTGGCTTTATGCGCCGTTTGATCAATTACAGTGGGTGACGATCACRACACCCGCCGATCTTTCCGCCAGCCCAGTGATGCGATATTTGGATCTGATGCTTGAACATGCGATGGCGCAAGGCGGTGCTTTTAAAGCAACCAACAAAGGCAACTTACCGGCTAAGTTGGTTAAACAAGCCAGTGAATTATTGCCTGAGTTTTCAGTTTCTCAATTCCAACGCCACATTAGTATCAGCGAGTTTGCTGGGTTTAACGAAGACAAATTCAATGCCTTGCACTATACCCGCGTGCTGGCCGAAATTAGCGGTATTATCTACCGACGCAGCGGCCGTTATCATGTGAAAAAAGCGGCGCAAAAACAGTATCAAGACATGGGCGTGCAAGCCTTTTTTAAGCCGATGCTGGCAGCGGCAACCGGCAAATATAACTGGGCGTATTTAGATAGCTTTGAATACGATGTTGATTTGCGCACCTTTTGGGTATTCATGTTGTGGCGCATACAAGCGCATCACAGCGTCGATCAGCTTACTCAAGAAGTGATGGTTGCTTTTCCTGATGTGTTAAAGGCGTTCCCAACGGACGATTACGCCCCGCCGGAAGCGTTGTTAAGCGGACTTATCGAAACGCGATTTATTGCGCGCTTTTTGCAGTTTTGGGGATTTGTGACGATGGATCCAAGGCGTTTTATAAACGGCGAACCCATTGCGCTCACCGCTCAGACTCAGCCGCTGTTAGCGCAAACCTTTCAATTCCACCTTAACGGATAGCAGGACATTGTGAGCGAATATCAATACTATAAATTCGAGCGCTTAGATGGGTATTTAGACAGCACCGCGCGCCAAGCACTCAGAGCCATTTCACGCCGAGCCGATATCACGGCAACGTCTTTCCAGGTGGTTTACAACTTTAGCGATCTAAAGGCTAAGGCATACGAGGTCATGCTAAAGCACTTCGATATCGGTTTTTACTATGCCAACTGGGGCTCGATGGATGCCTACATCAAACTACCTGCCGGGACCATACCCGATGCCATGCTTGGGTTATCGAACGATGGTTTTAAGGTTCGTCAAACCGATGAGTGGCAATTGCTCACTTTCTCTATCGAAGAGTATGGTGCGTATTTTGATGATGAAGATGCTGACGATTTTTTCCAGCATTTACCCGGTCTACGCAATCAGTTAATCCAAGGCGACTGGCGGCTTATATACTTGGCGTGGCTCAAAGCAGTAGATGACGATGATGAGCTTGATGCGATACCGTTAATCCAATTCGATTTTGAGCGCCTCAGCGAAGGGTTACAGGCTTTTGCTGCGCTGTATGCGATTCCCTTACCTTGGGTTAAAGCACTCGCGATGGTGCTGAATGAACTACCCAGTCACCCAGCCAAACACACCCAGTTGCAGTTTGAAGATTGGCTCAAAACGCTCACGGAAGCGGAGAAAAACACACTATTACGCACGTTGTTTGAGCAAGGCCAGTTAACTCGTCACCAAGCCGTAGCGCTGACGCGAAAAGAACCAGCCAACAAAGACGAAACTTATCAGTATTGGTTAAACCCCGACCTCGCGGCTCCCTATATTGCAACCGCACAACGACAGTTTGAGCAACAACAAGCTGAGGCTCTTGCAAAAAAACTAGCGCTTGAAAAAGCAGAAAAACAAAAAGCCTTAATAGATCTCTACAATCAGCGTGACCACTACTGGCAGCAAGCGCACGAGCAAGCGGATCGCACTTGCCCTAGTGGCTACGATGCGGCATCACGCTATTTGCATCAGCTCTTTGAGGCCTATCAACTTTACGATAATGCTGCGTCCTTTGAACAGAGGTTTAAGCGCTTTATAGCCGCTAATAGCCGTCGTAAAGCATTGTTAAATCGCTTGAGTGATTTGCTTAAATGATTGGGTCCACCCCAGGCAGACCCAGTGTTGTTAGCAAAAAATATCGTTGAGTTTTGATTGGTTGAAAGCCTTTATGCCCGCCTTTAGGTCTACACATTGTTACCTGTGAAGTCACTTTGTGTAGACCTCAGGCAAGAGTGTGACTTAACTCTTTGTTGCTATTGTTTGAAAAATATAGAAAAGTGACCCTTTCATAGCGCCTACAATCCGTGGTTTGTAAGGTGAAACTGGCTCACCGCGTGGAAGGAAAAAATGCAGCAGGTCGGAATTTATGAGCAGCTGGTAACGCAGCTTATTGAGAGCCGTATTGATCGAGAAAGATTTTATGTTGGCGAGCGGACGCTTACCAGCAACGAGGCGTCAGTTTGGTTGTCTCGCTTTTTATCGCATGTTTTGCACCATGTGCTCGACGCCGTGCCTGCCAGTGATGATCGCCTAGAGCAGCAAATCACACTATCCAACCAATTCTTGTTGTGGCTGAAAACCCAGATCCACGATAAAGACATTATCGACGATAATTTGCTCGCGAGTCAGGGGAAAATCCTGACGGCCCTTTATGAGTTTGAAAACCCGATAGCATCTGATTTAGCGCGTTATGTGCAAGATGTTTTCCCACTCACTGGCTTAACGCAAAGTGAGCTTTTTTGTGGCAGTAATGCGGGTCTTTCATTGGAGTCAGAGCTTAAAAGGGAGATTTTATCCGCAGACAGAATTTATTGGTTGGTGTCATTTATCAAGTGGGCGGGGATAAGAATTTTTCGTAAAGAGCTGGAAGAATTTACCCGCAGTGGTCGCGAGTTAAAGATCATCACCACATCATACATGGGCGCGACAGACGCGAAAGCAGTGGAGTATTTAGCCAGCTTACCCAATACTGAGGTGAAGTTAAGCTACAATACCGAGCGCGAGCGTCTGCATGCAAAAAGCTATTTGTTTTTACGCGAGACCGGCTATCACACCGGTTATATCGGGTCTTCAAACCTTTCACATTCTGCACTGACGAATGGGTTGGAGTGGAACCTTAAAATCACCTCGCAAGAAATCCCCCATATTATCAATAAATCACTCAGCACTTTTGAAACGTATTGGGCGTCGAATGAATTTGAGCGGTTTGACGGGGATGTAAAAAGTACCGAAAAACTGAATCAGGCCCTTCGGCAGCAGCGTGGTGGCGAAGAAGATGGTACTACGTTTTTCTTCGATCTCTCTCCTTTCCCACACCAACATGAAATTCTGGAGCAGCTGACGGTTGAGCGTCATACGCATCAGCGTTTTCGTAATCTCGTGGTGGCGGCAACAGGGACAGGTAAGACACTGATTTCTGCGTTTGATTTTGCCCGTTTTTTGAAAATCCATCCTGATGCCAACTTTTTATTTGTGGCCCATCGTGAAGAAATCCTTAAGCAGGCGCGCGCGGCTTATCGGGGAGTATTACGCAACAGCTCCTTTGGTGAGCTGTGGGTCGGTGGTCACACGCCAGATCATTACCGCCAGTTGTTTGTCTCGATTCAAACATTGAACAACCAGCTCGATACGCTCAACTTGACGGCCGATTACTATGACTACATTGTGATTGATGAGGTGCATCATATTGCCGCGAGCAGTTATCGAGCGGTTTTGCACCACTTTTCACCGTCAATACTACTGGGTCTGACGGCGACGCCCGAGCGTCATGATGGCGGCGATATTCTCGCGGATTTTGGTGGCGTCATTGCGGCTGAGATTCGGCTGCCAGAGGCGATTAATCATCGTCATCTTTGCCCATTCCAATATTTTGGTATTGATGATGATACCGATCTGAGGACCATTCCTTGGCAACGTGGCCGCTATGATATTGCACAGCTGACTAACCTCTATACCTCCAACCAAGCGCGGGTGGATAAGATATTACTCAGCATGAACGAGATCATCACGGATCTTAGCCGTATGAAAGCACTCGCTTTTTGCGTGAGTAAAGAACACGCTCAATACATGGCTCAACAGTTTTCACTGCAAGGGCTCAATGCGGATGTGTTGACCAGCGACAACCGGCATGAGCGCCAGCGAAAGCAGCAATCGCTGCGCGCCGGTGAGATCAATGTGCTTTGTGTGGTTGATATTTTCAACGAGGGGGTCGATATTCCTGAAGTGGATACCTTGTTGTTTCTGCGTCCCACCGAGAGTTTAACCATTTTCCTTCAGCAGTTAGGCCGCGGTTTACGGTTAGCCGAGGGCAAAGAGTGCTGCACCGTCCTGGACTTTGTTGGTCATTCGCGTCCCGAGTATGACTTTGCAAACAAGTTTCGGGCGCTGGTGGGCAAGAGCGCTCGAGCGATCAATCGTGAGATTGAACAAGGCTTTCCCAATGCGCCTTTGGGCTGTCGTATTGAGCTTACTAAGCGCACCCAAGAAATGGTATTGGATAACATCCGCAAAGCGTCGTTAACGCTAAGGCGCTTAGTGGCAATGGTTCGGCAATATCCTCAGCACACCCACCTGCCGCTGACGCTAGCGAACTTCCTAACCTTGTATCCGCATATTGATTTGAACGAACTATACAAGCGAGGCTGTTGGTCAGAACTGGTGTTCAAAGCAGAGCTAGAGGTCAATGATTCTCCTGTTGATGAAAGTGCACTTAAAACAATTAAGAAGGCGATTTTTCAGCGGATTTTAACCACGGATGATCATGCTTATCTAGAGTTTTTAAAGCAGCTTTGCCAAACAGACTTTGCGCCTGATACGGGTAGCGAACGGCATCGACTCATGTGTCATTATGATGTTTGGCAACAAACAGGGCCAGCTCTTAGCTTTTCATCCATTGCGCAAAGCTTTGCCGCGTTAAGGCGGCTGGGTATCAACGCAGAATTAATGGACGTGTTGGACTGGAAACTGTCACAAACCAAGCATGAGCAGTTAAGGATGGACGATTTGCCTGATGTGCCATTGCGGCTTCATGCTCGATATGCGCGTGAGCAAATTCTAGTTGGGTTTGGTGCTACCACTTTGGAGCGGCAGCCACCTGCACGAGAGGGGCTTTATGCGCTTAAAGATCAAAACATCGAACTGTTATTTGTCACCTTGGATAAAAATGAAAAGCAATTTTCCCCGACGACCATGTACCACGATTATGCGATCAACGCATCACGCTTTCACTGGCAGTCGCAAAACAGCTCGCGCCCTGATAGAGGTCGCGGCAAAGATTACATTCAACATCAAAAGATAGGGAAGCGCCTGTTTTTGTTTGTACGTGAGCAAACTAAGGATGAATTCGGGCGTACCATGGGGTTTGTGAATTTTGGCGAAGTGAATTATATCTCGCACACCGGATCTCAGCCGATGGATATTACGTGGGAGCTAGCCACTCCGATGCCAAACTTTATGTGGCAGCAAGCGGCGAAGTTGGCGGTAGGCTAGTTGAGATGGCAGTGGCATTGGGTGACCAACGTGCCACATCGCCCAATGAAAAATTCGATGAAACTTACAACCCTCACCCGCCTAGAGAGTGTGACTACGTTTCCTGAGGTCGAAAAAGTCTACCAAGAAGTAATGGTGTGAATAAGCGTGTTCTATCAATGATGCAGAAGGTGAAATGAATGACAGAGCATATCCCTCAAGCTCCACAAGGAGAGTTTGTTCTCTTCACTAGTGCAGACGGTCAAACTCGTGTTGAGTGCCGTTTTGAATCCGATACATTATGGCTTTCTCAGGCTGTAATGGCGGAGCTGTACGATAAAGATATTCGTACGATTAATGAACACTTGGTCAATATTTACAAGGAAGGCGAGCTTGCTCAAAGTGCAACCATCCGGAAATTCCGGATAGTTCGATTGGAGGGGAGTCGCCAAGTATCTCGCGAAATCGATCATTACAATTTGGAGGCTATTCTGGCGGTGGGCTATCGAGTTCGCTCACAACGTGGTACTCAATTTCGCCAATGGGCTACGCAAACGCTCCAAGAATACCTCATTAAAGGCTTCGTAATGGATGACGAGCGCTTAAAAAATCCGCCTGTTGGGTCGTCTGCTGTTCCAGACTATTTTGATGAGATGCTGGAACGCATTCGCGACATTAGAGCCAGCGAACGACGAGTTTATCTGAGGGTGAAAGAGATCTTCACAATGGCGGCGGACTATGAGCCATCCAATCAGGAGACTAATCGTTTTTTTCAAATCATTCAGAATAAACTGCATTATGCTTGTACGCATATGACCGCTGCTGAGCTTATCGCTAGCCGTGTGGATGCCAGTAAACCAGACATGGGGTTAACCAGTTATAAAGGTGACGAAGTACGCAGGACAGACGTGACCGTTGCCAAAAACTATCTGCGTGAGAACGAAATCAAGGAACTGAATCGTATTGTTAATATGTGGCTTGACTTTGCTGAAGACCAAGCTCTTCGCCGAAAACAGGTTTTCTTGCAAGATTGGGCGGATAAACTGGATCAGTTCTTAAGTTTTAACGACCGAGAGGTTCTAAGCGGCGCCGGAAAAATATCCAAAAAAGCAGCCAATGATAAGGCGAAATTGGAGTTTGAACATTTCGCAGAACAACGCCGTCGTTTAAAAGAGGCTGAGGGCGAAAAGGTCAACATTGCTGCGCTCAAGGCTGCGCTCAAAAAAGGCAAATAGCTGTATTGGAGATGTCACTCGTAGCGACGAGCATGGCAGCTCTCAAGAAACAACAAAGCCCATTCTTAAAATGGGCTCTAGCTGTATCACACTTAAACGATTATTTAGTGATTACTCAATATTCTGGATCTGCTCGTAGAATAGCATTGGCAATGCCCTGTGATGCCAGTGCTTTCAAGCGATTGTGGTGAGTAACTGTATCACGTTACTCACCGATATACTCACCAGAAAGATTTTGGCTAATTTACTGATGCTGCATCCAAAGCAGTAGGTCGGACAGAAGCCAGGACTTGGTTGTACCAACTTGCTTGGCTGCCGGAACTTGACCTTTTCGGCTTAGTCGCCACCATGTGGTATTGCTGACTGAGGTGATCTGCTTGCGCTCAGCTTCTCTTACCAAGCGCTCTGACTCACCATAGGCGTTCAAGATCTCTGCTCTTTGTGTCAAAGTCGGTTCAGTATAAGGCATTTACTTTTTCTCCTCTACCCGGTGAGACATCAACCAAGCATCGAGATCATCGCGCTTGAAGTATAGTTTGCGGTTAGGTTTGTAGTGCGGGATTTGCTTGGTATGCGTGAGCTTATAAATGTACTTAACAGACAAGTTTGCATACTGTGCAGCTTCCTCTGCGCTTAAGAACTGTTTTTGCGATGTTATTAGAGTACGAAGCTCTTCGGTTGCCGCTTTGATATCTGCCAACAGAGCTCTGGCTTCCGTTCGGTCTTTTTGGGAAATGGGAAAGTGGGAAATCATGCTTCGCCTCCTTGTTGAAAGCGGCTGAAATCAATGTTGATGTTTAAGTCTTTAGCGATTTGGTTGGGAAGTAGTTTGAAGTGCCTTTCTGCCTTCCCTGAAATGCTACTTTTAAATGTGCCTCGTGACGGTTCGTTAGTCTGAAGCCAGCCTTGCTTTTTTAATATCATGGCGGCTTGAATAACTTGATGATCAAATTCGAGTTTTAGGCCAGTTTTAAAAGCATCACGGCGGACATGCCAACTCAATTCATGACTATTCAATTTCCACCATCCGACCTCAGTTACTGCGCCTGTAGGCTTGATAGTGTATTGGCATTTGGGTAGGAAGTTGCGTAATTGCTCGCGAATATGTCGTTCTTCGTAATCAAACTCTTCGCTATAGTTGGCCATCCAGGCTTCAAAAACTTTGCCAATCTCA